>JAITIH010000036.1 GCA_031279525.1 Deltaproteobacteria bacterium
CCCGTCAAAAGCAGGTAAAAGGGCTTTCGGGCGGCGGAGCCTATCTCCTGAACGAACTGACCAAGTTTCATGCGATTTTGCCTTTCGGGGGGATTTTATCGCTTCTGGCGAGCTGAGGCAAGGAGCCATTTCGCCTAGCCGCCCCAAAAAGAGGCCTTAAACGTCGTCAAGGCCGCCTGGCTAATGAGTTTTGGCCGGCCCGCGGTCGCGGATTGGAGAAGCGCGTTTCAGGCTTTTCTTAGCCAGGGCTTTTGGGGCGAAGAACCGATTTTTTTGCCAATAGTCGGATGGCCCAGACTTTAAGGGTTCCGATTTAAGGCCCCGGCCTAAAAGGCCCTTTGCTCAAGGAAACGGCCTAAAGGGCTAAGTTAAGGGCCATATTCGGGGCTCAATCAAAGGCCGCCGCCTAGCCAAAATCTATCTTTTTTTAGTCTTGGAACGAAATTAATTTAAAAAAAGTTGGCCGCAAGGCGAATAAACTTTTGTTACTAGATCGTTTTTAGCTGGCGCGGGTAGAAGCGTCCGGGCGGGCTTTTCGTTTTAATTTTTTTCAAGCCTTTTAAGCTAACCGAAAAAAATTGCCCAAATTCTTTAAGGGCCGTCTTTGGCGAATCGATTTTTCAATTAGGCGTTCTTTTGGAAAGCCGTTAGCGGGGCGACGCTCTTTTAGGAAAGCGACGTTCAGAAGATTTTTTAGAAAAGTCTCCCTTCGCGGCCACGTTAAGGGCCCTCAATAAGGCCCTTTTAAGCGGCTTCGTTTAGGAACGGCGTCCGGGGCCTTGGCCAGGAGCCTCGACCAGTGGCCTTGGTCAGGGGCCTTGGTCAGGGGCCTTGGTCAGGGGCTTTGGCCAGGGGCTTTGACCAGTGGCCTTGACCAGTGGCCTTGACCAGTGGCCTTGGTCAGGGGCCGACTTTTAGGGGGGCTCTCTAAAGGCTTCGCTCGCGCCCTAGCCTTGGGGCTCTATCAGGGGGCTCTGGCCGCGCCTAAATTCTGGCGGCCGGCTTTGAACGAAAAAATCGTTAAAAACCCGCGGCTTGGGAAAAAACTATTTTTTTCGCGGCCTTAAAAAACTTCCCCGCGAATAAGCGGTCGCGCGTCTTTTTACTATAAATCCTCTGCTTATTATTAAAATAAATAGTATATATTATCTTAATAGATATTTATAATAATAATATTATGCGATAAATTGTTAAATAAATACTGTATAATAACTTAAAAATTAATATATTGCTAATAACCGCGTAATGTCCGCCTCGCGAAGACCGCCCAGGCCTATTGCCACCGCCGCCATTATAAGGTATAATCGTGCGGATTTCCCCAGCGGCCCTACGACATTGTCGCGCGCGGGCCTGGAACTTCTGGGCCGTCCGCCGGGCCACAATTTTTTTTCGAGGTCTCATGGCTATTTTGCCAATATTGAAATACCCAGATCCCCGTCTCCGGCAAATCTCTAAACCGGTTACGGCCTTTGACGAGGAACTGGCCGCCTTGGCCCTGGATCTAAGGGAAACCATGATTAACGCCCCGGGGTCTGGCCTCGCCGCCCCTCAAGTGGACCAGCCCTTAAGGATCATCGTCGTCGACGACACGGGCGAGGACGAGGCCTACGGCGAAAAAGTCTTGACCCTCATAAACCCAAAGATCGTCGCCGCCGAAGGGGAGCAGATTTACAAAGAAGGGTGCCTTTCGGTCGTCGAGCTCCAATCGGACGTTCGCCGGTCGGCCGAGGTGACGGTCGAAGCCCAGGACGTCTCGGGCCAAAAATTCGTCGTTACGGCCTCGGGTCGCAAGGCGGTAATTTTGCAACACGAGATCGATCATCTTGACGGGGTTCTTTTTCTGGACCGCATAAGTCGCTTGAAAAAGGAAATGTACCGCAAGAAATTGCTTAAAACCCAGAAAATGGCTAAGAATACATGAAAGAGCTCTGGCGACTGGTATTTTTTGGCAGTGGCCACGTGGCCCTGCCGGCTTTAGCCGCGTTAATGGGCGGCCCGGACCAGGTAACCCTGGTCGTCACCGCGCCGCCGGCCCCGGCCGGCCGAGGCCGCCTTCTGCGGCCCACGGTGGTGGCCGAGCAGGCCCGCGCCGCCGGCATTCCCATAATGGAAACCTCACGGGTCAACTCCCCGGAGACGGTGGCGGCCATTGAGTCCTTAAAGCCTGACCTTTTGGTGGTCTCGGCCTTTCGGTGGCTGTTGGGGCCCGAGCTTTTGTCTTTGGGCCAGTTTAAGCCGATCAACATTCACCCCTCCCTTTTGCCCCTTCACCGGGGCCCGGCCCCGGTCAACTGGACCATCCTAAACGGCGACGCCAAGGCCGGCGTCTCGGTCATGGCCATGGTCCAGGGCCTGGACGAAGGCCCTATCCTGGGCCAGGTCGAAAGGGATCTGATCCCCGGCCAAGGGGCCGGCGACTTGGAGGCCCTTCTGGCTCAAGACGGGGCCAAGCTTTTGATGTCCGTCATCGAGGAATTGAAGAACCGAACCCAAAACCCCCGGCCCCAGGACAACGAACTAGCCACTTGGGGCCGCCGCCTGACTAAGGCCGACGGCCGCTTGGACCTTAATAAGCCGGCCAAGGAGCTGGCCAACGAGATTAACGGCTTAGACCCCTGGCCCGGGGCGAGAGCCCTATTTAAGGACAAGCCGCTTAGGCTTTTTGAGGCCATCGCCAGCCCCGGGGAAGCCAAGCCAGGGCAGGTCCTGGGCTTAGAGGGCAGCCGGCTGGTGATCGGAGCCGGGCGGGACCTTTTAATCGTGGCCCAATGCCAACCCGAGGGCCGGAACCGGATGACTGGGTCCGATTTTTTCCACGGCTACCGGCCCGCCGTTTTGGGCAGTTTTCTAGCCGCCTGACGAACCCGCCCGCCGCCTTAGGGGCGCGCCGCCTCGCCAAGCATGCCGCCCCGCCGCATTTATCATTACACTTTCTTAGGAAAACGCGATGATCCAACTAGCCAATATCTTAGAATGCGGCATGCTTGTGTCCTTTGGCGTGGCCTGGCCGGCCAATATCCGGAACTCCTTGAGGGTTAAGTCCTCCAAGGGCCGCAGCCTCCAGTTTTTAATCATTATCATCGTGGGCTACGTCTTTGGCCTAGGGGCCAAAGTGGCCGCCGGGACGATCAATTACGTGGCCCTCTTTTACCTTATCAACCTATTGATGGTCTCCTTCGACGCGGGCCTGTATTTCCATTATCGAAGACGCGACCTAATTAAGAACGGCTTAAGGTAAAATGGCCAGGGTCCTTTTGGCCATGAGCGGGGGGGTGGACAGCTCCACCGCCGGCTATCTCTTAAAGGAGAGCGGCCACGAGGTGACCGGGGCCTTCATGAGCCTTTTGGACGGCGAGATCGACTCCGAGGGCCAAAGGGCCTGCTGCTCGGCCAAGGACATCGAGGACGCGCGCCAGGCGGCCGCCAAGCTCGACTTCGACTTTTTGGTCTTCAATTTCAGGCAGACTTTTTTCCGCGAGGTCATCGCCCGCTTCGCCAAAGCCTACGCCCAGGGCCTGACCCCCAACCCCTGCCTTGACTGCAATCGCTACCTAAAGTTTGGGCGCTTCCGCCAAAGGGCCAAAATTTTGGGCCACGAGTGCGTGGCCACTGGCCACTACGCCCGGATCGAGTACGACCGGGATCGCGGGCGCTACCTCCTGAAAAAGGCCCTGGACCCGGCCAAGGACCAGAGCTACGCCCTCTACGCCCTCGCCCAGGCCGAGTTGGCCCAGACCTTTTTTCCTTTAGGGGCGATCCCCAAGTCCGAGATCCGCCGCCTGGCCGCCTCTTTGGGCCTTTCCAGCGCCGAAAAGCCCGATAGCCAGGACATCTGTTTCGTCCGGAGCGGCCATTACACCGACTTTCTGGCTGGTTTAGGAATATCGTCCCCGCCAGGGGACATCGTGGACGTTAGCGGTCGGAAGCTGGGACGGCACCAGGGCCTCCACCGTTACACCATTGGCCAGAGAAGGGGTTTAGGCCTGTGCCGGCCCGAGCCTTGGTACGTGGTCGAGCTGGATCCCGAGCGCAACGCCGTGGTGGTGGGGGGGGAAAAGGAATTAAGACGCGAAAGGGCCCTGGTAAAAAACGTCAATTTTATAGCCATTGACCGGCTCGTCGCTCCACTAGAGGTTATGGCCAAGATCCGCTACCGCCAAGAAGAGATCCCGGCGGAAATCAGCCCCTGGCCGCTGGGGGCCTTACTGACTTTTAAGAAGCCCCAGAAAGGGGTCTCCCCAGGCCAAGCCGCCGTTTTCTACCAGGGCGACGCGGTAGTGGGCGGCGGAACCATCGCTCGGGACAAAATCTAATCCGAAGGCGTTACGCCGCCCGAGGCTGATCTCGACTACCTGAAAAACGAGATCATTGGCCACTACGATGGCTATACTCCTAAGAACGGGGATTGGCCGTCTTCGCGATCTCCCGCGCCATGCGAGCTTAGGCTCAAAAATTAAATTTGAAGAGGCTTAAAATGACTGAGCTAGCGGCAAAACAACGCCGCCTAAAAGATATCATTAAAAATCTGCCCAGCGCGGCGGTGGCTTTTTCCGGGGGGGTGGACTCCACGTTTCTTTTGTCGGTGGCGAGCGAAATTTTAGGCCCCAAGGTCGCGGCGGTGACCGGTCGATCCCTAAGCTTTCCGGAAAGAGAATTGACGGCCGCTAAGGCCTTCGCGGCCGAAATGGGAGTCCGCCACTATCTGGTGGACTCCGAGGAGCTGGATCTACCCGGCTTTGGCCAAAACCCCCCTAACCGCTGCTACCTATGCAAAAAAGAGCTTTTTGGGAAAATTATAGCCTTAGCCCGAGATAATAACCTAGCCGCGGTCATGGAAGCCTCCAACGCCGACGACGAGGGCGATTACCGGCCAGGCTTAATAGCCATTAGGGAGCTAGAAATTTTAAGTCCCTTAAGGGAAGCCCGCCTGACAAAAGCGGAGATCAGAACCCTCTCCCGGGAAAGGGGATTGGCCACCTGGGATAAACCCTCTTTCGCCTGCCTGGCCTCTAGGTTCCCTTACGGGGAAAGCATTACCCCGGAAAGGCTAAGCGTCTTGGACCGGGCCGAACAATTTCTCTTGGACCTGGGTTTAAAGCAAGTCCGGGTCCGCCTCCACGAGAAGACCACACTGGCCAGAATAGAGACCGACGATGAAGGATTGGGCCTTATTTTTAAGGGCCAGAACCGCCACATAACCTACGAATTTTTGAAAAATCTAGGCTTTACCTACGTGGCCGTGGACCTTTTGGGTTACCGGACGGGGAGCATGAACGCCACCTTACCAGGGGAATCCGCGCCGCTAGGGGAATCAAGAACTAAAAAGGGCTAACTAAAGCCTTAACTATCCGGGCAGCCGAACCAAGCCCCGCCTCGCCGCCCGAGGCCGCCCCTAAAAATTTTTTTAAACGCTCCATTGTAGTAATAGCCAATTTATTTTAAACTTCAAAAAAATTAAATAATTCGCTCTTATTGCCCTTTTTAAAAACCGCCAGGGGAATTTTAGCTAAAGGCCAACCCGCCCCCTTAATCGGACGGCCAGCCAAGCTCCGACCTGGCCTTTCGCGCCACGTCAAACGACTTAAGAGGCCAATTCAACGATTTCGCGGGCCACCAATTCCAGCCGTTTTAGAAGCCGCCGTCCAGCGGTCGTCGTGACCGCCCGGCGCCCATTTAAGCTTCGTTCCAACTAAATTATACGGACGAGGACGCGTTAAAAGGCCCGCTCCGGGGTAGGCGATTTTTCCCTTGACTTTTTGCCGACCTTTTGGCATTAATCTAACTAACGTTAGGTCAATGGAACGGTTCGCCGCTCCCTTCCCCTGACGCCCCTAAAAGACGCCCCTAAAAGACGCCTCCCAACCGGCGCCTCGACCCCCTCTTTCCCCGCCTTGGCTCGACGGATTGGCCGACGGGCATTTTTCCCGCCTTTTCAACTCACGCGTGGCCTTGATTTAGAGGTTTAGGGCGCGGTTCATCTAAAACTCCTCAGCCCGGCCTTAACCCCCCAAGTCGCGATGGCTTTAAGAGGCTATACCCTGGATCGCTCGGTTCAAAACGACTTTGACGTTCAGAATTAGCTAATTTTACAAACTAACAATCATTAGTTTGAATGGGTTTTTAGTCCTCCCTAAGCCACCATCCGGCCTTAGGGTTTTTTGGCGGCCCGAAATGGCGGTCCAGGGGACAGGGTTCCCTTCTCGCAAGACGGCTTCATGACAAAAAAGGCTAGAGACCCAATAGCCTCCAGCCTTATAAATAATATGGTGAAGAAATGGACGCGACCGATATCGGCCTATTTCTTGGGCTTGGCCTTGTTTTTGGCCTGGGGATCGCCCTGGGCCTTGGGGTCGGCCTTACTCTCTTCGCTATCGGGGCCTTGGCCCGGTTTTTGGATAGTCAGGGTAATAATTTTGACTTCGTCGACCGGCCGATTGTTTCGACCAGAGGTTGGCGTCGAGCCAATCTTCTTGACCACTTCCATGCCCTCGACGACTCGGCCAAATATCGCGTGCTTGCCGTCCAGCCAAGGCGTGGGCGCGAGGGTGATAAAAAACTGGGAACCGCCGGTGTTAGGGCCGGCGTTGGCCATGGAAAGAACGCCTGGTTCGGAGTGGGCTAGGCCCGGCCCGAACTCGTCCTTAATTTTGTACCCAGGATCGCCGGTTCCTGTTCCGGTTGGGTCGCCGCCCTGAATCATAAATTCGTCGATTACCCGATGGAAAATAGTCCCGTCGTAAAATTTTTCTTCCGCAAGCTTTATGAAATTGCCCGCTGTGGCCGGAGCCAAGTCCGTAAACAGCTCGATTTTAAATAAGCCGCGGTTGGTATCGAAGACGGCCACCGGTCGCTCCGGGTTGGGTTTGTTCTGGGCCAGGGCCTGGCGGGCTCCCGGGCCGATAATCAACGCTAATAGAAATAAAGCTAATAGAAATAACGTTAAGAAATTCATAACTACCTTCATTTTTGTAGTCCTCTAATAAATTTTAACTAATCGATTTGGGCGACCGTGAATTGGCCTTGGTGGCCGCTTCCGTCGCCCAAGACTCCTTTGGTTAAATTTTCTTGTAGGTCTTGTAGGCCAGTTTTCGTATCTGGCGCCGCGCCAAGGCTCGGGCCAAAGACTAAGACCTGAAGGGTCTGGCCAGGACGCGACCTTTGAACGTCAAATTAGTGGCGATAACGAACCTAATTATTTTCGATAAACGTAAAAAATGAATATAATATTTTAATTAAAG
>JAITIH010000069.1 GCA_031279525.1 Deltaproteobacteria bacterium
GCCTTGGTGGGTAAAGGCGTCACCTTCGACAGCGGGGGGTTGTGCCTTAAATCCGGCGAAAGCATGGGCCAAATGAAAACCGACATGGCCGGGGCCGCCGCGGTCATGGCGGTCATGGAGGCCTTGCCGACCCTAAAGATCCCCAATAAGGTCGTCGGGATCTTGCCTTTAGCCGAGAACATGCCCGGCCAGAAGGCTTACCGGCCCGGGGACGTCGTCAGCACCTTGTCCGGGCAAACGGTGGAGATAATCAACACCGACGCCGAAGGCCGGCTCATCCTGGCCGACGCCTTAACCTTGGCCCAACGCTATCAGCCCGATTACCTCATCGACATAGCCACCTTAACCGGGGCTTGCCGGGTGGCCTTGGGGGAACGCTGCGCCGGCTTGTTCTCGGACAGCGAGTTTCTCCGCGGGGCTTTATTGCGAGCCTCCCTGCTGGTCGGGGAAAGCTACTGGCCCATGCCCTTATTGGACGACTACGACGAGGACCTGAATAGCGACCTGGCCGACTTCAAGCAGGCGGTCGGCCAAGCCGGCGGGGCCATCCTCGCCGCCTTGTTTCTCCGGCGGTTCATTAAGAGCAACGTGGCCTGGGCCCACCTCGACATCTGCGGGACGGCCAGGAAAAACCAAAAAAGCCCCAGTGGCACGGAAGGCGGCAGTGGCTACGGGGTGACGACCATTCTAAAGTTCATTTGCTCCCTTTAATTTTTAGGGGGACTATTCTAAACCTAAAGCCAGTAACGCCTTATGTCCGAAGACTCTTTTAAGCCCATTGACAGGGACGAGGCCCCCGCCGAGGCCGATTCGCCCGCTGAGACTGGGCCCGACGAGGGGTCCCAGGCCAAGGGCTTAGGCGACCCCGCGGCCGTCTCCGCAGGGCATGGCGAGGTCCAGGCGGCGGCAGGCGTCTCTTTGGCCGCTAAAGGGGACGCCCCTAGCGAGGGGCCCGCGGCCCCCGGCTTAAGCGAGCCCGCGATCGTCGCCCCAGGGCCAGACGAGGCCTTGGCGGGGCGCTTGAGCGCCCTGACGGAGGCCCTTAAAGAGCCTGGTCAGGCCCTTAAGGGTCGATTGAGCGATTTAGCGGCCGCCTCCCCAGGGCAGGCCGAGGTCTTGGCCAAGAAATTCGCCAATTTTACGACCTCCAAAGGGGCTAGCGAGACCCAATGGGGGAAGTTGGACGAGATTTTGGCCGCCCGCGAAGGGACGGAGGAGGCCCCAGGCCCGGAGCCAGCGGAGGAGCCGGTCGACGAGGCTCCCACGGAGCTGCCCGACCGGGAAGAACATAAAAACCCCAAATACCGGGGCCTGTATCTCATAGGCCCTTTGCCCGAATTGCGGGGGGCCATCCAAGAGGGCCTGACCCTCATGGTCATGGAAAACCCCTATCCCTCGGAGCTGGAGGACGCCATCGCCGAAAGGGCGGAGGCTTTGTCCTTATTGGGCATAAGAAAACGCGGCCTTGGCGACAAAGAGGAAAAAGGCGAGGAGACGGGCAGATTATTGAAGGTTCTCTCTTCCTTGGAGCGCCGCCTGGCCCTCCGCTGGGAGAGGCTACGGGTCGAGCACCTCAAGATCGCCAAAGCCCAAGGCCATGGCTGGCGCGAGTACCTAGACAGCTTAAACGTCCGGTATCGGTTCGTCGCGCGGCGCGTCCTGGCCATCAAGAACGTCTTGGACCGGGCCGCCCAGGCGGGCCCCCGGAACGTGGCCCGCCTTTTGGTTAAAACTTTAAAGGAGACCAAAAACTCTTTTCCCGACCTGCCGGAGTTGGCCCAAGGCGACGACCCTAACCCCAAGCGGGCGGCGGCGGCCGTTAAAGAAGCCGAAAGGATCTTGGCCGCGTTGGAAGCCGAGCGCCTAATGGTCTTGGACAAAATCCTCGTCGTCGAGGACTTGTTGAGCCAGGCCCGGGAAGAGGGCTGGACCTTGTTCGAGGCCCCGGAGCCAGTCGAGGCGCCGCGCCTGATCGCCGAGGCCGACCTGACCGCCGCCCAGGTCGAGAGTCGACCGCTTAAGGCTTTGACCGGCGTGACCGTGGCTCTTTTGATTCTGGCCTTGGCTTACGCCTTTTTGGCCAGGGGCCGAAACCCCGCGCCTCCGCCTCTGCCGGGCCGGCTTCTCGCGACTAATGGCCTAGGGACCTCGGTCGACGTCTTTTACGACGAGGGCAAAAGCTTCGTTTTAGGCCCTGGGGAGGCCGTCGTCGTCCACCTGCCCTTGTCCCCGGCCACCAGGAAGCTTGAGGCGTTTCTTACCGACGGCCCCTTCATCGAGGCGGTCGAGGTTAACCCGCCGGGCAAGGATAGATTAGAATCCACCGCGGTCTACAACGTGGCCGGGGCCGCTCCATTGGTGGCCTTGATGGGCCAAGCCGACCAGCCCGAGTATCTGGTCAAGTCAAGTCGCCTCCCCTTAGGGGCCCCTAAGGTCTCGTACACCTTGGCCAACGTCTTTGTGTCCCTGCCTAAAAAGTCCGACGCGCCCTTGCGCCTGTGGGGCCCACCGGAACGGGCTAAGGCCTTAACGGGCCTGGGGGCGATCTCAGGGCTCGATCCAGACTCGGTCAGAAGGGCTTTAAAATCTGGGCAAACGAAAACGGACGGGAGCGACCCGACCTACAAAAACCTTCTTTTAAACCAGTGCTTGTACAACCCCGAGTGGGACGAGTGGACTCCGCTATGGCTATTGCGCCTGTCCCAGCTGTATCCCAAAGAGGCTAAGGAGGCCTTCCAGGAAAGGCTCCGCCACTATCCCAACGACCAGGCCTCTAGAAAGTTTCTTTTCGACCTCTCCGACGAACTGGCTAAAGGCGAGCTCTGCCAGGACACTCTGGCCCGGGTGGCCTTGGAGCAGGACCGGGTCTTCGACCAGTACCTCTTGACCTTTTGCCTACCCGCCGCCGAGCGGTTGCCCCATCTCAAAGAGAACATGGAAAGGTTCCCAAACTCCCACGTCTTGTCCTCGGCTTTGGGGCGGGTCGAGTTCGATCGAGGCGACTACCTAAGGGCTTTTGAGATCTGGGAGGAGGTCTTGCGGGTCGATCCTATGAGCCTCGTCTTCGAGATGGACAACCTGGCTCGCTTGGAGCGGCGCATCGGACGGACGGGGTTCGAGATTTACGACGACGTTAACGCTTGGGTCCCGGCGGTGGCCAAAAAAGCCGTCTACGAGTTAGGGGTCGATCCCAACGAGCGGGAGCGAGAGCTGGGCCAGGAAAAAGCCTATTTCTTCATGGCCAACGGGCGTCTGATCGAGGCCGTCAATCGCGCGACCGGCGACTTTCGGGATCGGATTCTGCCCCTTTTGGCCGCTTCAGAAGGGTCCGACCCTGCCTTGTTGGCCGAGTTTTTGGCCGCTCCCCCGGAAAAGGGCCTTAACGCCGACAACGCCTGGACGAGGCTGGCCATCTTGATCCTGGCTGGCCGGGACGGCCAAAAGGTGGAGGAGTTTATCTTAAGCCAGGCCGTCGACCGGGGGCTGGTCGAGAAAATTATCCAGAGCGTCAAAAATAGGGAGATGAAAAAGACCGAGGAGCTGATAGCCGGCCTGGGGGCCAGACAGCAGGGCCAGGCATGCCTTGCCGCTTATTTAGTGGCCGCCGATCCCGCCGCGGCCGAGGAATGCCGTAATAAGGCCAAAGGATTTCTCTTTAGCTCCGAGCGGCCTTACTTAAAATAACCCCGCCATCCCCGAAAAGCGAGGGGCCTGGCGGGAGGCTCGCCTTAATTTCCCTTCATTGCCCTGAAAGGCCCTTTTGTGGGCCTCCGTCCCCTTTCCCCATAGTCGCCATATGGCCCTTAGAAGCCCTAAAAAGCCCATTCTCTTCAGGCTAAACTCGTTCGCCAGCGCCCTTCTAAACCCGAAAAAAGCTCGTTTGGTTAGCCAAACTAAGGTCGCGCTCAACCGGCTTTAGGCTTTGGCCCTTGGCGGGCTTCGCCCTGGCCCCCAAAGGCGGCCAAACATTGAAAATCGGCTCGCGTCCCCAAAGGCGGCCAACCATTCAAAAGCCAGCCCTTCCCCCCAAAGCCAAATAGGCCCCTTTTTTAAGGGGCCTTTCGTTCGTCGCCGGGGGCCATAGCCGTTTTGGGCCAGCCGCGGGTCATTCGGCCATGGGGCCGCCCGCCGCCGCGGGCTCCATCCCGCTGGGCTTAGCCGGCTCGGCCTTGGCCTTCCGGCGATTCGCTGGCTTTCGTCACGGCCATCGACAAGTCGGCGGTCAAAGGTCGCCTGGCCCGCGAGTCGCCAGGGGGGCCCTTTCCGCGCAAGAGACGAGCCGATCCGAGCGTCCCTAAAGCCGCCCGGATGGCGAGCCATCGGGATGACGTCGTCGCGGAAGAGGTCCTTTAAGCGCTTGGGTGGGACGATGACCGCGTTTAGGCCCAAAGCCCTCCAGCCAAGACAAGGTCTCGTAAGCGTCCCCGCATTTGATCCTAAAGCTTTACGCCTTCGCAAAAAAGTCCTAACCCTTAAGTTGAGCGGTTTTCGTATATCAAAACTTCACTTAAATCTTCTATAAAGAACACCAACCGTCTCAGCGAAATAAATCATTTTTTTTCTTGACAAGGCTAGACCCATATGTTATTATTAAATCCGTTAGGTTGGATAGACTATTATTATTTTGTCAAAGCTCTTTATGAGATCTATTAAAGACAAAAAAGACATTTAAATCTTCATGATTATGAAATTATTAGCGATTTATTTAAAATTATATAATTAGGATGATAATATTGTAGTCCATTGTTTTAGAAGTAACAAACATTATATGCTTCGAATTGAGCTGATCAAACAGTTATAATGGGAAAAATGATTGCTCTACTAAAAAGAAAGATAATATAACATAATTAATTATTTTACAGCAATATTATGGCTTAATTGATAAACAAACCCGCTTCACCCTAAACGCCAGCATCGCGTGGCAAAGGCTTTGAATATTACTGGCCCTAATGATGTAATATGCTATATTTCTTATTGAATATTATAGAAAATATTATAATAAATTAATTAAAAACAATCAATATAAAGTTATTAATGATGAAGCAGCTGCCATTTAAGCTAAAATAAATGGCGTAAAACTAGAAAGACAACGTCTCAATGGAGCTCATTTTTAATCAAACATAAAAAAGCTCTCTCGCCTCGTTGTTTTCATCCGAACGATCAACGAGTTCCTAAAGCGTCTTAAAAAGAACCGCCAAGACCTCTTTGATCCGATTGACCAAGAATTAGTTGCCCGATATATCTCGATCAGCTCTACCGATAACTCCTATTTTGGCTCCAAAAAGCCAAACGAAAAACAAAGAGCCTTGAACGGGCCGCCCATAACCTCTTAAATCTAGTCAACGGTTTCGCGGGTCAGCCCCAGGTTCTTCAGATGAGTAGCTCAAGGCTCCTCAATCTCAATCGCGTTCCGTCCGAGCGATGCGTCGTCATATCTGAAGGCGTGGCCTTAAAGAAGCCTAAGGAAATTTTCGGCGACTTTCCGCAAACCCAGCGGATCTAGACGCCTTTCGGGCGGCCATAAAGGACAGGACTTTCGCGTCCAATTTACGGAACCGCGCGCTGAGGGCGGGGATTCGGATATCAACGGACCAACCGCCAAATTATTCACTCAGGTGGAAGTTGAGCCTGCCCATATAAGCGACTCTCAAGCGGTTATTCCGGCCGTCGACGACACGATCAAAAACGAGCTGGCCCCAAAACTATCCTCGCCGACACGGCTTACGGAAGCGAT
>JAITIH010000124.1 GCA_031279525.1 Deltaproteobacteria bacterium
TGGCCGCCTTCTGCCTAGGCGGGGCCTTTTTCGTCATGCGCTACGTCCCCTCGGGCTTTTTGCCTAGCGAGGACATGGGCATGATCATCGTCCAGGTGGGCCTGCCCGAGGGCTCGTCCCTCAACAAGACCAAAGACGTCTTAGCCAGAGCCGAGCTCATCGTCCGATCCATCCCCGGGATCCGCGACGTCATGCCGGTCTTGGGGATTAACATCGTCAATATGTCCATGCAGGACAACGCGGCCTTCATGTTTATCGGCCTTGACCCTTACGAGGAGCGAACGGACAAGGACAAGTCCCTCATGGCCATTTACGCCACACTAAACCGCGAGCTTTCGGCCATCGTCGACGGCACTTGCGTGGCCTTTAACCTCCCGCCCATCATCGGCTTAGACTCAGTGGGCGGCTTTAGCTTCGTTTTGGAGGACTTCGAGGGCCGAGACGCCAGCGAGTTGGCCGCCTTGGCTCGGCGCTTCATCGGCCGGGCCATGACCGAGCCGGCCATGGCCATGGCCTTCACCTTCTTTAACACCGACACCCCCGTCATGAAGGTGACCTTGGATCGGGAGAAGACTAACGCCTTAGGGGTCCAAGTGTCCGACGTCTTCATGGCCATGCAGTCCTTTTTGGGCAGCTACTACGTCAACGACTTCGACTACCGGGGCCGCAGCTGGCAGGTCAAGATCATGAGCGACGGCCGAGACCGGAAAAACGTGGACAACGTTCGCAATATTCACGTCCGCTCCAGCTCCGGGGCCATGGTCCCCTTGTCCTCCATCGTCGACGTCGAGCTGTCCACCGGGCCCCAAAACATCACCCGCTACAACAATTACCGCTCGGCCATCATCATGGGCAGCGGCAAGCCCCAACTGGGCACCGGCATGGCCATTGAGGCCATGGAAAGGGCCGCGGCCGACGCTTTGCCCCTAAGCGTGGGCTACGAGTGGACTGGCTCCACCCTCCAGGAAAAAGAGTCGGCCGGCCAGACGGTTTACCTCTTCGTCCTGTCCTTTCTCTTCGCTTATCTCTTTTTAGTGGCCCTCTACGAGAGCTGGACCATTCCCTTAGGGGTCATGGTCTCGATTAGCGCGGCCATTTTCGGGGCCTTGATGGCCATTAAGCTGGCCAACCAGAGCTTAGGCCTGTACGTCCAGATCGGCATCGTCACCCTCATCGCCCTGGCCAGCAAAAACGCCATTCTAATCGTCGAGTTCGCTAAAGACGCCCGGGAAAAGGGCCTTTCCATCAAGGACTCGGCCTCCACCGGGGCGGAGCTGCGGTTCCGGGCCGTGGTCATGACTTCCCTAGCCTTTTTGGCCGGCCTCATCCCCCTGGTCTTGGCCACCGGGCCCGGGGCCACCTCGCGCCAGAACGTCTCAGTGGGGGTCTTTGGCGGCATGTTGGCGGCTAGCACGGTCGGCCTCATCATCATTCCCTTGGTCTACGCCATGTTCCAAAAGGCCCGCGAGGTCTTCCATCACTGGCGGGGTCAGGATCTCTACGCCGAAAGGCCGGCTGGCCAGGAGGCCAAAGGCTCGGGTCAAGGCGAGAAAGAGGTCGGCCTAGGGGAGCTTCCGACCAAGGCGGAGCCCTGACCCTTGGCGGTTCCGGCTTTGGGACGCTGGCTAAGGGACGTCTTTTTTGGGCCTGGCCAAGGGGGCGGTTTTTTAGGGCCTGGCCTAGGGGACGGCTTTTTAGGGCCTGGCCAAGGGGGCGGCTTTTTAGGGCTTAGCTTAAGAAAGTCGCTAGCCAAAAGATTTTTTTGGCCAACTTGGCCGCCAAAAGCCAAGGGGCTAAAGAGGCTTTTTAAGCCATAAAGCCCTTGGGTTTTTTGACCAAAATTTACGGCCGCGGCCCTTCTAAGGGTCAACGGTTCTTTGGCGGCCGCCAAAAAGGCCCCTCGCGGGATAAGGGAAGTAGCGAGGAAGGCGGTCGTCGTGACTAGGGAACGACGACCTAGCCGCCAGCCGCGTCTTTAGCGGAGCTAAGGAAGGCGGCCTTAGCGGGCGAGGGGGGCCGCCGCCTCAGCCAAGGGTTTTTGGCGAAAGACCCCGCCTTTTGGGCTTTTAAAAGCCTAAAGCTCGCGACGAGAAATGCCCTATGGCCGGCGACCCGGCCTTTAAAAAAGGGCCCTTTGGCGACCTAGCTTAGGGCCCCTTTTTAGGGCGTCAGGTCGGCCGCCAAAGGGCCTTGGAGTCGCGAAAAAAATGGCGGGATTTTCTAAACATTCGGGCGAAAAAGCTTTTCTTGCGGGCGAATCCGCCCGTCTCTGGCCGTCTGGCCCCTTCACAGTGTAAATATAGTTAAAACAAATAAAATCTAAAACAACAAAAATATAACTTGTTTTGGCAAAGAAGACTACGCGGGCCTTGGCCTAGCGAGCCCGTTGTGCCCCCTCGCGTCTTTAGGTTTACAAGATTATTTAAATTTGTTAAACTCAAATTGATATGGATTGTGAACCAAATGTCGGCTTTTTCCCTGAGCCGCGTTGGCGGCTAAACTGGAGTCGGGCGAAATCGGCCGGGTGAAAAAAATGCGTATTGTCATAGTCGATCGCGAACCGGCCTTTTTGGCCCCTTTAATCCAAGATCTCGCCAAAGAGGGCTTCGACGTGACGGTGGTCGAAAACATTTCTGGGGTCATGTCCTATCTGAAGAAGAATAGCATCCATTTTCTGGTGGCGGACAGTTCCCTTTTAGTCGACCATTCCCTGGGCTCCGAGGTCCGTCGCCAGTCCCCCCTTATCCGCCTTATAGTCCTTGCGGTCCGTCCTTCTTTGTTGGCCATGATTAAATCCATCAGTTGCGGGATAACCGATTACCTACCCCGCGACCAGAGCAGTTTCGGGCAGCTTTTGGACACCCTTTTGGACGAGAAAAATCGTTTAGTTCGCTGGCAATACGCCATTTTAAGCGAGAGCTTGGGAGCCAGGACGGCCATGAGCCAGAGCGACCGGCGCTCGGCGGATGGCGAGTCGGCCGACTAAGTTTCTCGCCTTTGGCCGTAAGTCTTACTCGCGGGCGGTCCTACGACCGGGTGGTAGCCTTTTATGCCCTTCGATCCTGAACTGTTAGCCGATCAACTCAATCGCGTCAGCCTTGATCTGGTCATGTTGTCCTCGGATAACCTTATCGAGTTGAGCTCCGTTTTGGGCCAGCTTGAGTCCATGGAGGCTAACGTCGGCGAGCTGTCCGATTCCCCAGAGCCGGGCGAGGTTCTTAGGGCCATGATCGGGCTATTGGGCGAAATCATCCGAGACCGGGTCCCGGACCGGGACCTGGCCTTGGGCCACGTGGGCGACGGCCTAAGCCTCATGCAGGAGATGGCCAGGTGCCTGCCGGTCGGCCAGCCCATCGAGGGCGACGTCAAAGGGCTCTTGGCCCGGATCCGGGCGGTCGCCCCCGGGGTCGCGGCGGCGGTCCCGGCCGAGGAAAAACCTAGCCCAGCCAAGGGCCAGGCCGCCTCGGCTAAAGGCGAGCCGACTTCGACCGACGGCGCGGTTTTGGCCGAGGGAATGGCCGACCAAGAAAAAGGTCCGGGAGCCCCTGGCTCGGCCGACGCGGAAGTCCCTGGCCCGGCCGCCGCGGGAGCCCCTGGCCCGGCCGCCGCGGGAGCCCCTGGCCCGGCCGACGCGGGAGCCCCTGGCCTGGCCGCCGCGGGAGCCCCTGGCCCGGCCGACGCGGGCGCCCCTGGCCCGGCCGACGCGGGCGCCCCGGCCGTCTCCGTCGCTGGCCCAGGCGAGCCTGGCTCGGCCGAGGCTAGCGCGGCGAGCGGCGAGGCCGCGAAGGCTGGCCAAAAGGGCGGCTTGAAGAAAAAAAGCCTCTTTAAGCCCCGGAAGATCATGGGCCCGCCCACGGTCATCGTGCCCACCCCCACCCAGGTTAGGCGCGAGGCTTACTTAAGCCAAAAGCTGACCGTGGAATACTTTAAGTCCGACTTCACCGGGGCCTTGGAAGACCTCCAGATGAAGTTGGTCACCGTGGAGCACAAGTCAAACCCCGTGGAGGCCATGAGCGAGACGGCGCCGCTCTTTCGGACCATCTTGGGCGGGGTCTGCCTTTTGGACCTGGACGACTTGGCCCGGATCACGGCCGACGCCATTGGCCTCTTGGACTACGTCTCCACCGAGCAGGTGCCCCACACCACGGCCATCACCGACGTCTTGCTGAAAGCCTGCTCTTTCTTGATTTCCGGGCTGAGCACCCTTAAGCTCAATCCCGACGGCCATTCTTGGTCCATCGCCCCGGAGTGGCCGGCGGACGATTTGGCCAACTTGCGGGAAAACCTCTGGGAGGCTCGGCAGGGCATGCTGGTGGTCACCCCGTCCCATCTGGAGGCCCAGGGCCCGTCCGGCGGGGCTTCGGTCGTCAAACCCAAGAAGTTGGGCGAGATCCTGGTGGAAAAGGGCCTCATCACCCAAAACGACCTGGGCGGCCTCATCCAGGCCCAAAAGTCGGTTAGGGCCATCCGGATTGGGGAGATCCTCATGCAGGAGGGCCTCATCACCGAGGACGAGCTCAACGAGGCCCTGACCCGGCAGCAGAACCAGGATAAGGGCCGCCGCTTAGGCGAGATTTTAGTCTCCATGGGCCGGGTGGAGCACGAGCACGTGGAAGAGGCCTTAAAGCGCCAGGAAAGCTGTAAGGAAACGAAGTTAGGCGAGATCTTGCTCAAGCAGAAGATCGGGGCCCCGGAGAAAGTGGCCGCGGCCTTAAGGGAGCAAAAGCGCAGCGAGGGCGGCGGGACCCAGACCATCGCGGCGGCCACGGTCAAAGTGGAGACCCAGAAGCTGGACGGGCTCATCGATCTGGTGGGCGAGCTGGTCATCACCCAGTCTTTAGTCACCTCCAACGCCACCATTAAGGTTTTAAAGGAACAGAAGATCATTAAGGATCTGGCCCAGGTCTCCCGGATCACCTCGGAGCTCCAAAGAAACGCCATGAGCCTTAGAATGGTCCAGATTAACCAGACTTTTAGGAAAATGAGCCGCCTGGTCCGGGATCTGGCCCATAAGTTCGAAAAAGACGTGGAGCTCTTGACCGTGGGCGAGGAGACGGAGATCGACCGTAATATGGTCGAGTCCATTTACGACCCCTTGGTCCACATGATCCGCAACTGCATGGACCACGGCTTAGAGCCGCCCCAAGAAAGGCTGGCGGCGGGCAAACCCCCCAAAGGCCTAGTCACCTTGAAAGCCTATCACCAGGGCGGGAACGTGGT
>JAITIH010000130.1 GCA_031279525.1 Deltaproteobacteria bacterium
GGCGTGGATGGCGACGCGCATTTAAGGTTCCCCGCCAGGCCGGCGGATGTGCCGAAAGTCCGGATCGTACAGGCGAGACTTAGGAGCCTCGCCGCCTGTTTGGCGGGCCTCCACCGCCGGGCCGGCCAGCATGAGGACGTGGCGGTCGAGGCTTTCCCGGGCCAGGGCCTCGGCTAGGGTGGCGGCCGTGGCCCAGACGATTTTTTCGTCCGGCCAGGAGACCCTATAGCACAGGGCCACCGGGGCGGACGGCCCGTAGGCCGCGGCTAAGATTCGCCCGACTTCCGCCCCTTGGGCGGCCGAAAGGTAGATGGCCATAGAAGCCCGGTGGGCCGCTAGGGCCTCAAGGCTCTCGCCGGCGGGCGTGGGCGTGCGGCCGGCGGCCCGGGTGAGGATGAGCGTCTGGGTGACCTCGGGAATGGTCCACTCCATGGCCAAAGCGGCGGCCGCGGCTAAGGCGCTGGTGACCCCGGGGATCGCTTTGTAAGGCACGCCCGCTTCCTTTAAGAGGGCCATTTGCTCGTGGATGGCCCCGTATAATGACGGGTCCCCGGTGTGGAGGCGAACCACGGCCAGGCCGTCCCGGTAACCTTGGATCAAATGGCCGACGATCTCCGGCAAGGCTAAGGGGGCCGAGTCGATCAGCTTAGCTTCGGCCTTTAGGTCCGCGTGGATGGCCGGGTTGACCAAAGAGCCGGCCACCACCACCAAGTCGGCGGCGAGCAAGGCTTTGCGGCCGGCCACGGTGATGAGGTCGGGGTCGCCGGGGCCGGCCCCCACGAAAAGGACGGGCGAGTTCACGCGCATTACCTTAAATTGGCCTTGTTTAGGCCAAACGGCCCCGGACCAAAAAGACCGGGTTTAAGGGTTTAAAGAAGTAGCCCGAGCCTAAGCCTTTGGCCCGGGCGGCCAGGATCTGAGTGGCCTCGGGAGGGCCTTTTGGGCTTAGGATGGCCGCGGCCTGGGCCAGGCGCCTAGGGTCGATAACGGCCGCGACCACGATCCCGCCCGGCTTTAGGCGGGCTAAGGTCGCCTCGAGGATGGCCGGGAGATCGTCGCCGCCGCCGCCCACGAAGACCCGGTCCGGGTCGGGCAGTTGGGCCAAGCCCTCCGGGGCCTGACCCTGGACGACCTCGAGGTGGGCTAGGCCAAAGCGGCGGCGGTTGGCTAAAATTCTTTGGGCTCGGCTTGGGTTTTTCTCCAAGGCCCACAGCTCCCCACGGTCCAAAAGCCGCCCGGCCTCGACCGCGACCGAGCCGCAGCCAGCCCCTAGGTCCCAGAAAGTCTCCCCGCCGGTCAGCTCCAAAAGCCCTAAAGCGGCTAAGCGGATTTCCCTTTTGGTGACCAGGCCGTTTTCCGGGTCGTAGAGCTCCTCCGGGGCCCCTAAGATGGCCTTTTGGGGCGGGGGGTCGGCTTCCAGGACCACGAGGTTTAATGGCGAAAAATGACTTTTGGCCGCGTCCTTTAGTGAAAAAAAAGTCATTTTCTCTTTGTCGGTGGCTAGATCCTCGAACGTCGCCATTTTAAAATAATCTTGGCCCCGGGCCAAAAGGGCCGCGGCCAAGGCCGCAGGCCCGTTTTGGGGGTCGGTGTAAACGGCTAAGGGCCTTTCGTCGCGGCCGGCCCGGTAGGCGGCGGCCCAAAATTCCCGAAAGCTAGCCCGGCCGTGGAGGGAGACGGTTTCGACGTTGGCCCAGGTTTTTTTCAAAAGGGCGAAGGCCCTTTGCACCATGGTGACCCCGGGCCACAAACGGACGCGGGCCGGGTCGACGACGGTCAGAAGCTTTTGGGCCACCCCAAAAAAGTTGGGGTCGCCCGAGGCCAGGACCACGGCCCCTTTCTCCCGCGAGGCGGCCTCGATGGCCAAAAGCCAGTCGTTTAAGGCCCCGGTTAAGGGCAGTTTTTGGCCGGCGAACTTGGGGAAAAATTTAAGCAGCCTGGCCGGCGCGGCCAAGACCTGGGCCTGGGCCAAAAGGTCGGCCTTTTCCTTGGAGACCTCGGCCGGGCTGGACAGCCCAATGACGTGAACCAGAGCTTCGGACAAAAAACGCCCCTGTCTCGCGGATTTTTTTCGTTAAAGACGAAGCCAAAAAGGGGCTAAGCCGCCGCCTGCCGCCGCTTCCGTCGCCTTAACCTAAAGTCGCCGCCGCCTCATTCCGCCTGGGCCAGGACCGTCCCGTCAAAGTCCAAGATTACGGCCCACAGCCGCGGCTTGGGTCCGGCGTAGGCCCTAGCCGAGGAAAGCGCCTTTTGGGCCACGATCTCAATGGATCGGGCCTGGCCATGGGCTTTAAGGAGATCGAGGGCGGCTAAGGCTGTGGGCGAGCGAGCGATCTCGTCCCTTAAGCGGTTTGGCAGAAAATGTAACCATTGGGCTAGGGCCTTTAAATCCATATCATTTTTATGGGCGTGCGTGCAACCATGGCCGGCGGCCTGCTTGACGGCCTTGCCAAAAAAAACGGCGAGGCCAATGGCCGTAAAGCCTTTTTGGGCGGCCTTGGCCAGCCCCGCCTGAAAATAATCGGCAATCTGAACGAAGGCCTCCTCCGGGAGATCCGGCCTTAGTTCCCTAGCGAAGGCCTCGCTGCGGCCGCCTGTGGTTAGGACCGCCTCGGTCAGGCCTATGGCCCTGGCCACCGACAAGGCGCCGTCGATGGTCGCCACGTAGGCCCCGTGGGAAAAGGGCTTGACCAGCCCGCTGGTCCCTAGGACCGAAAGGCCCCCCACGACGCCTAAGCGAGGGTTTAAGGTTTTTTCGGCTAAAGCCTGGCCGTCCCGGATGAAGACGGTGACGGCCAAGCCCGTCTCCTTCAAAAATGGGCCTAAGTTTTCAGCCAGCATCCGTCGGGGGACCGGGTTAATGGCCCATTCCCCAGGTGGGAGGACCAGACCGGGCTTGGTGATCCGGCCCACGCCCTCGCCGCCGGCGATGGCCAAGCCCTGGCCCCTTTCCGCCAAAATGACCCCAACGTGGGCCCGATTGGTGACGTCGGGATCGTCGCCGGCCTCTTTAACGACCACGGTCTGGACGCATTTTTGGATCGTTCCCTCGAAAATCGGGATTTCGATTTGGCCGCCTTTGGGTAGGGTCACCGTCACTTGATCGGGGATCCGTCCGTCTTTTAAGGCTATGGCCGCGGCCAGTGCCGCGGCCGTAGCCGCCGTGCCAGTGGAAAAGCCGGTTTTTAAGAGGGGGAGGGCCTTGGCCGGGTCGGTCCTCTTTGGTTGGCCGGCCTTAGGGCCGGGGTTGGTCGGCTTAGGGCTGGGATTGGCCAGTTTTTTGGCCGGATCGACCAATAATTTTTCGGGATCGGCTGATTTTTTACCTGGATCAAGGGGTTTTTGATCTGGAACAAGGGTTTTTTGGCCTGGATCGAGTGGTTTTTGACCGGGATCGCCAGAGCTTTGGCCGAGGCCGGCTGGCTTTTGGCCGAGGCCGGCGGGTCGTGGGCTGGGCGGGGCTAGGCATAAGGACGGGTCAAGGGGTAATTTGACCGGATCGATGGGATTTTTGACCAGATCGATGGGATTTATTACCGGATCCTCCGGTTTTGAAGTGGGATCTCCCAGGTTTTGGGCCGGATCAAGTGGGTTTTGGCCCAAAACGACGGAGCGTTGGCCAGGGTCGCCGGGTTTGGGGCTTTGGTTGGCCACCTTGGGGCTGGCCTCGGAAAGCCCTTGGCTAGGTTCGGTCGGCTTTTGAGGCCAATCGACGGGTTTCTGGCTGGGATCGACCGGTCTTTGACCCGGATCGCCAGATTTTTTAGCCGAACCGGCGGGCAATTGGCCCGGATCGACAAGTTCGGCACCCAGATCGTCGGCGGTTTGGCCAGGGTCGGCTGGCCTGGGTTTCGGAGCCGAGGGATTTTGGCTCTGGTCGACAGGCCTTTGGCTAGGGGCGACTGATTTTTGGCTCGGGTCAAGCGTCTGGCTTAAGTTTAAGCCAGCCGCGTTCGGGGGCTTGACCCCGCGGGGGTCGGGCTGGACGGGCTTGGCCGGCCCCTTGGCGGGTCGTTCCAGCTTTTTGGCCATTTATTGGGGTAGAGCCCGTCGCATGGCGTCTAGCCAGAGGGCCAGGGACCGTTCCGGGTCGGGCGAGAGGGGCTCTAAGCGGTCCTCAAACCGCTCCTCGGCCGGACGGTGGGGGGCGGTCTTGGGCGCGCGGTGGGCCGGGGGCGTCTTTTGGCGGAGGTTAAGGCCCGGATTTTCCTTGGCTAGCTCGGCCCTTAAGGCCGCGGCCCAGCGGTCGAAGGCCCCGGGGTCGGGCCAGTTTAGGCTCCTTGGCTGGACAATCAGGGGAAAAGGGCGCGGGCGCAGGCTTACGGCCAGGAGGACGGGCAGCGACAGCAGAAAAGGGTCGTCGGTGACCAGGGCCGTGGCTTTATGGGTCGCGGCCTGGGCTAGGTGCCTGGCGAGATTAGGCTGGAGGTTAAGCTCCTGGGCTAGCTCCATGGCTAGAGCCGCGGTTTCGGGGGTGGCTGGGGGCAAGGCCTCAAAGTCTTTGGCCCGGGAGAGGAGGGTTTCTTTAAAGAGCGAGTCTGGGAGCTCCTGGAGTTCTTTTATGGCGAAGGAGGTGAGCCGATGGTCGAACGAGTCGTCCGGTCGCGGCCACGGCTCCGGCCCGAGTCGGGCCAGGGCCGAGGTTTCCCAGGCGAGCAGCCACTCGGTCATAGGTTTTTAGGCCTTGGCTTTGGTCACGGCCCACAGGGCCAGGCCAAAGAAGAGAAAAAGGCAGGCGGTTAGGACCAGATAGTCGCCTAAGGCGGGCGGCTGGCCAAAGGCCGCCCCGCGGGCGGCTTTAGCCGCGTGGGAGAGGGGCAAGGCGTAGAGAAGTTTCTGGGCCCAGGCCGGCAAACTCTCGATGGGGAAAAAAGTTCCGCCCAAAAAGGACATAGGGGTGATGACGAAGTTGGTTAAAAGGCTCTGGTCGGCGTGGGATTTGACCAGCATGGCCATGGCCACGCCCAGGCAGGAAAAGGCCAGGCCGTTTAAGGCCAGGGCCAGCCAGAAGAAGGGGCCGTAGCTAAGCCGGATCCCAAACGCGTAGCCAATGGCCGCCACTAAAAAGACGGCTAAGGCCACCCGGGTCAGCCCGGCCATGGCCTCGCCCAAAACGTAGGCCAGGCGGCTGACCGGGGCGGCTTGGATCTCGTCGAAGGCCTGGTAGTAAAAGCGGGCCACGTTAATGTCCCCGGCCAGGGAAAAGCCTTGGACCATGCTAGCCATGGCGGCCAGCCCCGGGATCAAAAACTCCTGGTAGCCATGGCCGTCGACGGTCAAAGAGCCGCCTAAGGCGCAGCCAAAGGTCAGCATGTATAAAAGGGGCGAGATGGCTTGGCCGGCCAGGCAGCGGCCCAAGCGTCGCGTGAAGATTAGAGTTTCCCGAAGGTAGACGGCCAAAAACGCGGACATGGCGAACCTATTGGCTTAGAGTTTGGTTTTAGACGGCAAAAAAAAACTGGCCGAGGCCAGCGTAACGCCTTTTGACGGCCAGGCGTAAAGCGCGCGGCCAAAGGGCGCGGGGGGGGTCAGTACTCGTAGCGGAGCCCGGTCTTGAAAGTCCGGCCTTCCTCGTTTTTGTTCCGGGCGTTGCCGGCCTGGACGTCGCCAATGTTGGTCACGTCGGCCTTAAACAAAAGGCGGCCCTGGTCTTTCCAGTCGTATAGTCTTTTGACCAGGTGGAAGTCGTAAACCATGGCGTCGAAGTAGCCGTCGCCGGCCACCGGGAAGTAGAGGGGGTTTCGGCGGCCAAAGTCGCTGGCCTCCACGCTCATGGAAAGGCCCATTCTCTCGTGGCTAAAGAGTAGGCCATAGGAGATCCTTAAATCGGGGGCGCCGGCCGAGGCGAAAGGGGGTCTCGTCGCCCCCTCTGGCTCGTCGAAGAACCGCGCCAGTTTAAAGTAGGGCCGAAACTCGAAGTCCCAGTCGAAGGTCTGGCTCATGGCCCAGGACGCGGAAAACTCTAAGCCCCTAGCCCTTGCGGCCGTGTCCTCGGGCCGAGGCAGGGACATCTCAAGGCCAGTTGAGCCTTGGGGCAGCCTTTGGTAGTCGAAATACTTAAGACCGGCCGAAAAGTCCTTAAAGTTAAACTCCGCCCCCGCGGCCCAGCCCGCGGCCTGGCCGCCAAGGTCGCCTAGGCGGTCGGCGATGGGGCTATCCACGGTCTGGCTAAGGCCGGAGTACTCGGCGTAAAGGCGCATGAAGTCGGTCGGCGCGTAGGCGAAGCCGGCGGCTTGGCCCCGGGTCGTCAGCAAGCGGCCGTCAAAGTCCAATGGGGCCCCGGCGCCTAAAAAGTCGTGGGATTTAGCGTAGGAGCGGGCCACGAACTTGAGCCGATCCGCGCTCAAAAACTCGTTGTCAGGCCCTAAAGCCAGGGGCGCGGGCGGGCTAGGCTCGCTTAGGGTCGGGACGGGCTCGGCGGCTTCCTCCTTAGAGGAGGAAAAAAAGGGCCATTCCCACGCCTCGGCGGCCTGGGCGCTAAAAATCCCCAGAAGGGCCAAAATGAATATGGCTATGGCGACTTTTTTCATGGCAAAGGCCTTTTGGCGCGTTCGGAAGCCTATCGTTTAGGCTAGCCTAAAGGAAAAGCCCAGAGACTTATTTTTAGCCATTAAAGGCTAACGATTTACAACATTAAAAACCAATTTTAAAAGAGATTAAGATAAACTTTATCTATAACATTGAATTGAACAAAACAATTTGCTATCAATTTGCAAAGAAGTTTAATTGTAGCGAACTTGTTCAATCCCCGGTTAGGCTGTTTTTGGGACCAACTCGTTATGATAAGAATATAACATTTTGGCCAGAAAAGTAAAGGCCCGAACCCCAAAAATCCGGCGAATTTCGACCGGAAAAATTTGCTGGCCGCGAGAGGACTCCCGTTGTTTTGGCCACAAAAGTGGTCGCATTTATGGATTATTTTCCTAAATTTTATGCGATTTATACAGCTACAAATATTGTGTTTTGGCTTTTTAAGTCTGGAAAGAAAATAATACAGCGTTTACATGTTGATATCATAATTTTAGCTTAATATAATGTTTATTAGGCGTTAGCTTTAGTTTAAATATAGTTTATAGTCTTATAACTATAACTATTGGCTAAGTCAAGCCAATAAACACTTAAACGCATAGTAAACTAAAATTAAATTAAAACTATATTTCCCAGAACTAGAAGTAACGCCAGGCCTAGGCCCGGCCAAGGGCAGCCCAAAACTCAACTAAAACTAGATCTAAAGCCCGACGGAAATTTAGGTCGACGCCGGAAAAAACTAGGCCTTACGCCGGGCTAAAACCAAAACCCAAAGCCAAAAAAAGCCAAAAAATCTAAAACGATTAAAC
>JAITIH010000162.1 GCA_031279525.1 Deltaproteobacteria bacterium
CAACAACATCTACATCATCGACCTTCAAAAGACGGTCCAACTCTTCAAAACCGCCTACCAGTTCGTGGTGGACACGGTTTCCCAGGGCCGTAGCGTCCTTTTCGTGGGCACGAAAAAGCAGGCTTCCGACGCCATTCAGGAAGAAGCCAACCGGGCCGGCATGTTTTTCATTAACTCCCGGTGGCTGGGCGGCACCCTGACCAACTTCGTGACCATCAAGAAAAGCATCGAGCGGCTCAAGAAGCTCGAGCAGATGAAGGCCGACAACTCCATCAAAAAATACTACAAAAAAGAGATCATCCAGTTGGAAAACCAGATGGTCAAGCTGCGCAAGAACCTTGGCGGCATCAAGGAAATGGATCGCCTCCCCGGGGCCATTTTCGTCATCGACCCCCGGCGCGAGAAGATCGCCACCGCCGAGGCCCGACGCTTAAACATTCCAGTGGTGGCCGTGGTGGACACCAACTGCGACCCCGACGAGATCGATTACATCATCCCCGGCAACGACGACGCTATCCGAGCCATTAAACTCATGGCCTCCAAGATGGCCGACGCCTGCCTTGAAGGCCGAGCCCGTTGGGAAGAGCTGGCTAGAGGCGGCTCCGGAGCCCCGGATAAGGACGAGGAAGGCTCCCCGGACCTTCAAGCGGAGCCCGCCGCCGCGGCTTTCCCAGTAAGCCAGCCGGCCCCGACCTCGGCTCCGCCGGCCGCCCCCGCCGCGCCCGTCGAGGGCCAGGCCAACTAGGGTTAACCCCTACCCTATAGGTCGGCGACTGGCCTAATTGGCTTTTGGCCATCGGCCTTTGGCCTTGGCCTTATGGCATTTAGCCCTTGGCCTTTAGCCCTTGGCCTTTTGGCCTTTTGGCATTTGGCCTTTTGGCCTTTTGGCCTTTTGGCATTTGGCCTTTTGGCATTTGGCCCTTGGTCTATGGGTTTTAGCCTTTTTGGCTTTAAGGCTTAAGGGCTTTGGCCCTTAACGTTTTGGGCTATTTTTGGCTTTTAGCTTAATGGTTGGCGGCTTAACGGCTTTTAGCTTAAAGGCGTTTAGACTTAAGCCCTCTAAGGCCGCTTGAGCCAAGCTTCGATAAAGCCCTTAAGTCGCGGGCGACTCGCGCCCGCGACTTAAGCGCGCCAAGTTATTTATTTTTTAGACTCCGCCCCCTAAGACGGCCAGGGTCGCCAGGCGCGGGCCAAATGGCCTACGCCTTATAGCCTACTTGGCCCTAAATGGGGAATCTGGAGGGGAGACGAAAAATGGCGATCACCTCGCAAATGGTCAAAATATTGCGCGACAAAACCAACGCCGGGATGATGGACTGTAAAAAAGCCCTCACCGAATGCGAAGGAGACATTGAAAAAGCCGTCGACTGGCTGCGCCAAAAAGGCTTGCTCACGGCCCGCAAAAGGTCAGGCCGAGCCACGAAGGAAGGCCTGGTCCTGGCCGCCGAAAGCCCGGACGGCCAAAAAGGGGCCTTGGTCGAGCTCAACACTGAGACCGACTTCGTGGCCAAGATGGACTCTTTCCGGGAGCTGACCCAAAACGTGGCCAACTTCCTTTTGGAGGCCCCACAGGCCCCTAAAGACGTGGAGGAGCTTTTGGCTCATAAATGTCCCACTTGCGGCAAGCTCATAGGGGAATTGATCCAAGGGGCCGTGGGCACGACCGGCGAGAACATGAAGCTGCGCCGCTTCGCCGTCCACTCGGCCCAAGGCGGCCTGGTCCACTCCTACATTCACATGAACGGCCGGCTCGGGGTCCTTATAAACCTTAAGGTCGAAAAGCCAGGGGCCGCGGCCGTGGAGCTGGCCCATAATCTGGCCATGCAGATCGCCGCCGCCAACCCCTTGGCCATTACGGTTAAAGACGTGCCCCCGGCCATTTTAGCCCGGGAGCGGGCCGTCTACGAGGCCAAAGCCGACGAGGAAGCCGAGGCCCGAATTCAGAAAAACCCTAAAAAACCCTTGGACAAAGCCTCCTTGGTGGCCAAGATAGTCGAGGGCCAGATCAAGAAGTTCTATTCCGAGGCGGTCTTAATGGAACAGCCCTACGTCAAGGAGCCGGCCAAATCCATCTCCCAGATCGTCAAAGAGGCCGCCCCCGCGGTCGGCCAGGCCGAAGTCGTTCAATTCGCCAGGTTCCAGCTGGGCGAGGAGCTGGAAGGCGAAAGCTCCGAAGGGTAGTTTCCGGGGCGTCGTCTATGGGGGGGTCGAAAACCCCCCTTTTTTTGCCGGGTTTTCGGGAGGCCGCCATGGAAAGCCGCGATTACCGCTACAAGACCGTTCTTTTGAAAATCTCCGGCGAGGCCCTCCAAGGGTCTTTGGGGTTTGGGCTCGACCCCGACACCGTGGAGGACATCGCCGCGCAGATCGCCGAGGTGGCCCGCGACGGGGTCCGCTTGGGCCTCGTCATCGGCGGGGGCAACATATTTCGGGGCCAGGCCTTAGCCGAGCGGGGTCTTAACCGGGTGACCGGCGACCACATGGGCATGCTGGCCACGGTCATTAACGCCCTGGCCATGCAGGACTCCCTAGAGCGTCAGGGCCTGGAGACCCGGGTCCAGAGCGCCATCACCATGGTGGAGTTCGCCGAGCTCTACATCCGGCGGCGGGCCATCCGCCACCTGGAAAAGGGGCGCGTGGTCATCTTCGCCGCCGGCACCGGCAACCCCTATCTGACCACGGACACGGCCGCCGTCTTGCGGGCCAACGAGATCGGGGCCGACGTCATCCTAAAGGCCACGCGGGTGGACGGCGTTTACGACCGCGACCCCCAGATCGACCCCACGGCCATCCGCTTTCAGGAAATTTCGTATTTAGAGGTCATTAACCGCCGGCTTAAGGTCATGGACGCCACGGCCATGTCTTTGGCCATGGAAAACGGGCTCGAGACCATCGTCTTCGACCTCCGGAAAAAAGGCAACATCAAGAAAACCATCATGGGCGAGCCGGTGGGGACCTTAGTCAAAATCGGCGACTAGTCGGAGATGTTCTCATGCTTCAGGAAATATACGCGGACTTAAAAGGCCGCATGGAAAAGACCTTGACCGCCCTGGCTCGGGACTATCAGAAGATCCGAACGGGCCGAGCCACCCCGGCCCTTTTGGACGGTTTGGCGGCCAATTACTATGGGACCGCCACCCCCTTAAACCAGATGGCCTCCATCACCGTCCCCGAGGCCAGGCTGCTCTTGATTCAACCTTGGGATCCCACGGCCATCGGCGAGATCGAAAAGGTCATCTTAAAGTCCGAGCTTGGCCTCACCCCCCAAAACGACGGCAAGGTCATCCGGGTCAACGTGCCGCCCTTAAGCCAAGAAAGGCGCAAAGAGCTGACCAAGCTGGTTAAAAAGACGGCCGAGGAGGCTAAGGTGGCCTTGCGGGCCATCCGCCGGGAAGCCAACGACCTGACCAAAGACTTAAAGAAGTCCAAAGACATAAGCGAAGACGAGCAGGCCAAGGCCGAGACGCAGATCCAAAAGATCACCGACGAGTACGTGGCCAAAGCCGACCAGGCCGCCGCGGCCAAGGAAAAGGAAATCTTAGAGTTCTGATAGGCCAAAAAAAAGCTCTGGCCCGGCTCGTTTTCGGGGGCCTTTTTTGGCCCTAAGCTTTGGGTCCATTTCTAGCCCTAAGTTTGGGGGCCTTCTAGTCCTAAGCTTTGGGTCCTTCTAGTCCTAAGCTTTGGGTCCTTTTCTAGCCTTAGAGTTTTTAGGTCCTTTTTTTTGGCCCCTTTTAAAAATATTTCGACTCCGATCGCCTTAAAGTCGACTAGCCCTAGCCCCGGCTAGCTAAACTCAAAGGGCCTAGCCCGGGCCGCCCTTCCCCAAAGAGCCCTAGAGCTAACCAAGGGAAGAGCTAGACCCAAAAGGGCGGGGCTAGCCCTAAATGGGCCGCAGTCAAAACTGGCCGCCCGAAAACGGGGCCTTAGCCCCGACTGGCTTTAGCCCACGTTTTCCCCCGCCGCGCGTCGCCGAAGGGAGGGCCCATGCGGTTTAAACGACAAGGCTTGACCCCTAAAAGGATTATCTTAGCCTACGTTTTGGCCATGATCTTGGTTTTAGGCCACGAGGCCAGTCGCCTGGCCGACTGGCTGGCCGACCTGGGCGGCTCCGAGGACGGGACGGGGCGGGCCCTGGCTTTAAACCTCGCCGCCGACCTAAAACACGGAGCCCAAGAGACGGGGATAGTCGCCCTTAACCAGGCCGAGGAGCGCCTAGCCCGGCGCCTGACCCCCACCTTGGAAGTGGGGGCGGTGGCGGCCAAGCCCAAGATGAAACCCGTCTTAGCCCCTTACGGCCCCGCTAACCTCGCCGCCGACCCGGCCCAAAAGGCCGCCTACGTCGGCCCTGGCCAAATGGCCAACCAGGCCAACCAGGCCAACCAGGCCATCCAGGCCATCCCAGCCGGTTACGCCGACTCGGCCGGCCCGGCCGATCCCGCGGAACTCCCGGCCCCCAAAGATCCCGCGACCCCGGCCGGGGCCGCCCAAAGCGCCCTTTTGGAAATCCCCTTAGCCGCGGAGCCGGCTAAACCCGTTTACCATAGCGTCCTTTTGACCGGCGACTCCATGATGCTGGAGGGCTTAGGGCCCCCTTTACAGAAAATGTTGGCCAAGATGGAGGGCCTTTCGGTCAGCCGGGCCGGCAAGTACGCCACTGGCTTGTGCCGGCTGGACGTTTTCGACTGGATTAAGTATTTTGAGGAGCTTTTAGCCGAGAAAGACCCGGATCTAGTGGCCATATCCATTGGGGCCAACGACACCCAGGACATCGTCGATCACGACGGCCGCCGCCATCGCGTGGCCACCGAGAGCTGGGGGGCGATCTACGGCCAAAGGGTGGCCGAGATATTGCGGCTGGCCGCCGAAAAGCCAGCCCAGGTGATCTGGGTAGGCCTCCCCATCATGGGCCAGGAGCCTTACAACGCCCGGGCCGCGGCCATTAACGAGGTGGCCGCGGCGGCTTGCCAAAAAGCCGACAACTGCCGCTTTTTCGACGCCTGGGAGATCCTGGCCGAGGAAGGCCAGTTCGCGACCTTCCTTAAGCTGGGCGACAAAAACCAAAGGGTCCGGGCCAAGGACAAGATCCACCTCACCGAGGCCGGCGGCCGCGTCATGGCCGAGGCCTTCTTAACCTTCGCCCAGTCCTTCGCCGTTTTGGGCCATCCGCCTAAAGACGCGGCCACCGAATCCGCCATCCAGTCGGCTAGCGTCGTCGCCGGCCCCGCCGAGGCCCGGGCCATCATAGACGACCCGGCCTTAGCCGCCAAAGCCACGGCCGCGACCCCGGCCCAGGCCATTTTCCCGCCAAAAAACCCCCCCGACCCCGCGGCTAGCGAGCCCGCCCTAAGCCAGAGCCCGGCGGCAAGCGACTCCGCCCTAAGCCAGATCCCGGCGGCTACCGACTCCGCCCTAAGCCAGAGCCCGGCGGCTAACGAGCCCGCCCTAAGCCTGAGCCCGGCGGCAAGCGAGCCCGCCCCTAAGGCCGGCTCGCCGGAGCCAGAGGGGGCGGCGGCCAGCCCCAAAGGCGGCCAGGCCCCCCTCGCCGCCCTAGCCGAGGCCTCCTTTAAGTCGAAGGCCCTAGGCCGGGAGGTTAAGTACCTGGTTTTCGCGCCCAAAGGCCAAGGGCCGTTCCCGACCGTCTTTCTCCTGCCTGGGGTGGGCGAAAACTACAAGGTCTGGGACGAGCGCTTTGGGGCCGATCTCTTTAACGAGGCCGAAAGGCTAGGCCTTGGGCTCATCATGATCGACTCCGGAGACGACGGCTGGTACCTCGACAGCCCCATTAAGCCCGCCTCCAAGCACGAGACCCACTTTTTTCAGGAGCTTTTGCCCCACGCCCTGACCAAGTTTCCCTTAGACCCGGACCGCCTGGCTTTATTGGGCGTCTCCATGGGCGGCCACGGGGCCTTGGGCTTCGCCCTGGCCCAGCCGGGCCGCTTTAAGGCCGTCTCGGCCTTATCGGCCGTCCTCGATCTGACCAGCCACGGCGACGACCGGGCCATTAACCGCTTTTTGGGCTTAAAGCCGCTCTTAGGGGCCTATCCCAACCGGGCCGACCTCTGGCGGGCGGCCTCGGTATACTGGCGCACTCGAAGCCAACCCGAGGCCCTGAGCCAGACGACCGTTTACCTGACGGTGGGCCGCTCCGACGCCCTGGCCTTGGCCGACAACCGCCAGTACAGCCGCCTTTTAACGGAGCTGGAGATCCCCCACCTCTACCGGGAGGACTCCGGCGGCCACGATTGGGGCCTGTGGACCCGGGAACTGCCCGATCACCTAGCCTTCCTGGCCGATAGGCTAAAATAACCCGCCCATGAAAAGCCTCGCCATCGTGGGGGTCTACTTCCG
>JAITIH010000175.1 GCA_031279525.1 Deltaproteobacteria bacterium
GGGTGCTTGTCGGCCTGGACGAAGTTTTTCGGCTCTGAGGAGACCTGGCCGGCCCTAAAGCAGGTCGGCGGGGTGTTTAGCTCGTGGCCGATGGTCATAAGGCCCCGGTTTTTGTGGAGGGTGTCCTTGCCGTCCTTAAGGCCGTAAAGGCTGCCGCCCATGTAGTTATGCTCGTTTTGGACCTCGAGGTAGGTGCCGTTGGCCACGCCCAAAACCCTATTGGGGTTCTCCTGGGCCGACTCGGCGTAGTTGAGGCCGCCGTGCATGTAATAGCCGACGTTCATGGGTCGGTCGCGGTCGGAGCCGTCGATTTCCTCGTAAAGGGAGTAGACGAAGAAAGACACCCCGATGGCTTCGTCGATTTCGTCGGGTTTAGCCACTTTCTTGTAAATTTTGCCCGCCTCGCCGATATAGCCGTAAACGTCCATGACCTCGCCATAGCCAATGTCGGCGAAAGGCCTATCGATAAAGAGGCTGGCGGACTCGTCCGGGACGTAGTCGGGCGTGGTGTCCGAGAGCGTGGACTTGTAAGCCGAGGCCCCGGGCAAGAGCCGCATGGCGTCCTGGCGCTTGGAGCTGGAGAGATCCTTGTAAAAGGCCAAGGCGTAGGCCTCCATCTGGGCCGGGTCAGGGTCGTTGTTGGCGTAGAGGATGTCGGTGTTGGGGATGGCCACGGCCGGGATCTGAGCCCAGCCGGCCGGGGTGTAGGCGGCGACGTCATAGTATTTAGGCCGCTCGCTGGAAAGGATGTAGTTGGGAATCCTGGGGCTGTCCCAGCTCTTGTAGACGAACTCGCGCCGCCTTTTGACGCCCGCGGCGGCGTACCGGCCGTCGTGGAAGTCGGCCAAAATCTTCTTGGCGATCTTCCGCTCTTCAGTCCCGCCCCAGCCGTTGACGCCGTCGCGGAAAGTCTTCGAGTCGTCGGCCAAAACGTAATTGTACTTGGTCATGTACTTGTTTTGATTAAAAAAGGCCCGCGTGATGTTCTGCTCTTGGCTCGACGTGGGGTAGCCGCCGCCGTTGCCGGAGTTTTTGTACCTAAAGCTGTCGACTAAAGACTCGCCGCACTTTTCGGCCGGCCGGCATTCCCGGATCAGGTCGAAATAGTAGCGCACCGGGGCGTCCAGCTGATAGTCGGCCCCCTCGCCCTCCAGGCGGGAGCTAAAGCCGGCGAAGATGGCCCCGCTGTAGACCCGGCCAGCGTCGTCGGAACGCCATTGGATGACGTTGGTGGCGAAGGGCCCGACGTAAGAGATTCCTTTAGGGGAGTTGTCGGCCCCGTCGCAGTAGGTCCTATCGCCGTCGTCCCCGTCGTTGCCGCAAGGGTATTTGACGGATAAGGCGATGGGGCTGATCGAGATGACCCGGCCTTTTGACTCTAAGTTAATCTCCGGGAAGATGGTGGGCAGGGCCACGACGTAAGTCTGGACGCTGTTCATGCCCCCGTCGAAGGCGTGGGTGTTGCCGTAATAGGCGGCCGCGGCCACGCTGTAGGTCCCGTAGGTCTGGGGCGCCGAGGGGCAGATGCCCCGGACGTTGGCTAAATCGTTTAAGACTCGGGGCACGCAGAGGTTGGTGTCGCCTGGGGAGGCCGGCTGGCGGGAGGATCCGCCTTCGACGATGGCCCCGGGGGACCCGGTGTTTAGGTTGGCGATGTAAAAAGATTGGCCGCTTAGGCCCTCTAGCTCAGTGATGACGCGTAAGTAGTGGCTCATGTTAAAGGTCTTGCCTAGGCCTTTGGCGTCATGGAACCGAGAGGAGTCGGGAAAGTTAAGGGTTAAGGCCGGGGCCACGTCGCCGGCCGAGCGGGTCCCGTGGGCCGAGCCGGGCAGCTGGTCGCCGTCGTGGCTGGTGGTGATGTCGCTTAAAAGCAAAATGACCGGTTTGAGGCAGTCGCCTGAGTCGACGGCCAAAGGCGATCGCCAGGCGTCGAAGCCGCTGGCTCCTAGGCGCGGCAGTTCGACGCTCTCTTTGCTTTCCATGGACGTCGGCCAGTAAGTATAGTTCGATTTGCTATTTTTAGCGAAATATAATAGGCCTTGGTAGAGCATTTCCCCAATGGGGTTGCCGAAGTTGCTTTCCTCGGGATCCCGCCAGCCTTTGCCGTGCCTCTTAAGGGTCGTGTCGACTTGGGGCAGGGCGTTTTTCTCTTTTTCCAACCAGGGGTCTAGCTGGGGCAAGGTCACTTGGGAGATGGAGTCCAGCATCAGGAAAATATTGTCCTTACTCGTGCCGTTATAGGTCCCGTCGGAGTTGATGTGGTTCCTAATGGAAGACACGTTGTGGCGCAACCAGCCGGCGTCCCAGCGGTTTAGATTGTTGAAGGCCCCGGTCAATAGGCCGAAGAGAGCCTGATCCCGCTGGGTGTATTTCTGGATGACCCCGGTGGGCTTGAAATTGGCCCCGTAGCGCTGGCAGTAGTCGCCGGCCTCAATGAGGGCTTCCTGGGTGATTTCCTCTTTCTTGGTCGGGACCCGGCCTTTGTATCTTTTGGCGTCGGTCCGTCCTAGGATGTGGCCGTAGTACGCGTCCCAGGAATCTTTTTGGGTCAAAGGCTTGCAGGCCTCCACCACCACTTCTAGCTCTGAGGTTTTATAAATGTCGGCGAAGAGGTTCAAAACGTATTCCACCGGGGCCAACTGGGCTCGGTCTCGGGACGGGTAAAGGGCGTTAAAGGAGCGAAAGCCTTCGTGGTTTAAGACGTCCTCGTGCTGGCGCATGAACCAGATGTTGTCGATGATGAACAGTTTATTGTTGACGCGGCTGTAGACGTGGAGCCGGCGGTACTTGCCGATAAAGCGGTTCGGGTCGATCGGGGAGTACTTTAAAGTGTCGTAGTAGGGCGAACCCTCGTTGTAGTCTAGCCAGAAGTACTTGGTGAAGTCGTCGTACCCCCAGAGCCCGGCGTTCTCCGGGATGGACTCCGCGGCGAGATAGGTGCTGGTCGGGGTGTCGAGGACCCTTTTCCCGCCGTAGAGGACTTGGCGGATGACGTCGATGCGGGAGCTGGTGATCCAGTTAAGCCAGTTGCCGCTCCAGATAAGGTTATCGGAGTCCAATTTCGTGCCGCTGCCAGGGTCCCTTCTTTGTGGGCAGATGCCGGTCGCGGACTTAGGGGCCCGATACCCTGGCCGGCCGTTGGAGGTGTCGTCGTATCCGGTCTTAATGACGGCGGCTAGGCGGTTGGCGTCCGGGTAAGGAGGCCCGGCGTCCGGGTCGTCCTCAATGGAGGCCCCGACCCGCACGAAATGGCCGCGCTTGGTCACGTCGAAGCCGTTTTTTTCCGGTTTGCCTTTGGAGTCGTAATAATTGACCTCGCCTTTTATGTAAGCGTAACAAGAAAAAGGATCGAATATGCCCGTGTACTCGACGGCCGGGTTGAATCCCACGTCCATTCTGCCGTCGCCGTCGTGGTCGGCCGGGGCCGCGTAAGCCGGGGCGAACATCTTGATGTCCTTGCTTAGGACCATCAGGATGGCCGGCTTGGTGCCGCCGATCATCAAAGGCGGGGCGACGTAGTAATCAGAGGGGTCGGCCGGGATGGCCCAGGCCGATCGAGGCAGGATTAAAATAGATAAAAGGAATAAAAAGAAGGCAATTCGATGATTTTTCATGTTAATCACCATTATATATCGAGGAAGGAGAATTTGTTAAACTGAACAGTCGCCTGACTGAGCGCGATTAAGCGCGGGGTTTTCAAAGGAGGATTCATAAATTACATTTTTATTTATGACCGTCGCCGGACGACAAAAGGGCCAAACCTAGAGTAGGTTCGTCCCGTCACAAGCGATATGCGTAAAAAATTTATGTTTTAGATAAAAACATAATTTAAAATTCGACAACGGCATTTTATTTAATAATATTTAAGCTCCTATCGTCATGATTGGCCGGAACGCGTAAAGTTTAGCCACAACCAGCGAGGGCTGAAGTTCCCTCGCGT
>JAITIH010000232.1 GCA_031279525.1 Deltaproteobacteria bacterium
CCCACGTGGGGGCGGCCGAGAAGCTGGCCGGCCTAGTCGTTCCGGAGCGGGCCGAGTGCTTAAGGGTCATTGGCTGCGAGCTCAACCGGATTGGCTCGCACCTCCTGTGGTGGGGAGCCTTCGTCATGGACCTAGGCGGCTTTACCCCCATCCTTTACGCCTTCGAGGAGCGGGAGAAGATCAACGACGTCCTCCAGATAATCACCGGCTCGCGCCTGACCATGGCCAACTTCCGCTTCGGCGGGGTCTGCGCCGACGGGGACGCCCGATTCTTTAATCTGATAAAGGAGTTTATCCCCTACATGCGGGAGCGGCTCAAGATGTACAAGGGCCTGGTCACCGACAACGTCATTCTAAGAAGGCGCTTAGAAGGGATTGGCCCCATCGGGGTCGACCTCTGCCAGCGCTACGGGGCCACCGGGCCCATCCTTCGGGCGGCCGGGGTTCCCCGCGACGCTCGCAGAGACTACCCCTACGGCGTTTACGACAAATTCGACTTCGCGATCCCGACAGGACCGGTGGACGACTGCTTTGGCCGATACCTGGTGCGGATAGCCGAGATCGAGACGAGTCTAGCCATCGTCGAGCAGGCCATTGAGGCCATTCCGGCCGGGCCTATCGTTATGGACAAAGCCCCTAAAGCCGCCTGGAAGCTGCCGGCCGGTGAGTCCTACATGGTCGTGGAAGGGGGCCGCGGCCAGATTGCCGTCCATCTGGTCAGCGACGGCGGGAAGACCCCCTATCGGGTGAAACTCAGAGCCCCGGGGTTCTCCAATCTTTCCCTCTTCGCCGAAGCCGCGAAGGGAACCTTATTGGCCGACGCCATCGCCATCTTGGGCAGTCTGGATCTAGTGATTCCCGAGGTGGACCGCTAAAAAAAGGCGCCCTTTTTAGGCCTATGGCCCTTTGCAAACCTCTGCCCCTTTCGGCCGTGGGCATTGGCGACCTTAGGCCGTGGCTTAGGGTCGCGACTTAACTATGTGTTATTTAATCGCGATTTAACTGTTTAAAGTTATTTAATCACGATTTAACTATTTATTATCATTTAGCTTATCATTAATTTTAGTGTTTACTTTATTCGGTTAATGATAAAGCGCGATAAGCTAATTAAAAGAGCTATAAGCTGTTTTTTGAATTGTTACAAGTTTATTATATAGTTCTATAAGTTTTATTTAAAGGGCTTACAGGGTTATTTATGTTTCTTTCCCTCGCCATCTTCGTCCAGATAATCGCGGCCGCCCTGCTCATCATCGGCCTCATGGTTGGCAACGCGGTGGTCATGGTTTACATGGAAAGGAAGGTGGCTGGCTTCATCCAGCGTCGCCCCGGCCCCTACGAGGTGGGCCCCTACGGGACTCTCCAGGCCATCTGCGAATCCATGAAGCTTTTAGCCAAGCAGCTCTACCGGCCCGGGAACGTCGATCTCGTCTTGTATTACTTAGCCCCTATCATGGCCTTCTTCCCGGTGCTCCTTCTCTTCCTGCCCATTCCCTTTGGGCCGTTTTTAACCCCCCTCCCCGTCAACGAGGGCGTCGTCTTGATCCTGGCTTTCGCCGGCCTAGGGGTCTTGTCCAATCTTCTGGCCGGTTGGTCCTCCAACAATAAATATAGTCTTTTGGGGGCGGCCCGGGCCGTCTCCCAGACGGTGGCCTACGAGATTCCCATGATCCTGGCCCTATTGTCCGTGGTCTTATTGAGCGGCTCCATGGACCTTAAGCTGATCACCGACCAGCAGGGCGCCTGGCCCTGGGAGTGGAACGTCTTCGTTCAGCCCTTGGCTTTTTTCATATACCTTGTCAGCTTGGTCGGGGAGACCAACCGGGCCCCCTTCGACTTGCCCGAGGCCGAGTCGGAGCTGACGGCCGGGTTCCACACCGAGTACTCGGGCATGGGCTTCGCCTTGTTCTTCCTTTCTGAGTACGCCAACATGCTCTTAGTCTCCTTCGTGGCCGCCGTCTTCTTCTTGGGCGGCTACAAAGGGCCCATCGCCGACGGGTTCTGGTGGATCTTCGTTAAGGCCTACGCGATCATGTTCTTCATGGTCTGGATCCGCTGGACCTTTCCTAGGGTTCGCTTCGACCAACTTTTAAACATCAACTGGAAGTGGCTTCTGCCCTTGGCCATTTTAAACCTCTGGCTGACGGCCATCCTCACGAAGATTTTGGTTTAGGCGGCAAAGGCTTCCGCGAGGCCAATTGGCCCCGCGCCATAAGGAACCGCCCTAAGGACGACTATGCTGAAAGCGATCTGGGACAATATCAAGGGGCTCTACAGCCTTCTGGTGGGGATGTCCATCACCGGCCGCTACCTCCTTAGCCCGGTGGAGACCATCCACTATCCACGCCAGGTGGTCGACGACGAGATCTTAGCCTCCTTTAGGGGGCCTATCCGCCTGACCTTCGGCAAAAAAGACCCGGCCCAGACCAGGTGCATTTCCTGCCAGATGTGCGTCAAAGCCTGCCCAGGCCATTGCCTGACCGTGACCAAGGGCGACGCCAAGGCCCCGGTGGTCTGGCTTTACGATTTCAGCTACTGCTGCCTTTGCGGGGCCTGCGTGGAAACTTGCCCGGCCGGGGCCTTGGAGTTCTCCCACAACGTTTACCTTGTGACCACTACCCGGGAAGAGCTGGTCTTCAATCTCTTAGGCGACCTCAAAAAAAGGGCGACCACGGCGGCTAAAGCCCTTGAGGCCGAATCCGCCAGCCCCGCGGCTAAACCCGTAGACGCCTCAAAAGCCGCCGAAGCCCCGAACGCCGCGGCCACGCCCGCGGCCGAGGCTAAACCGGCCGCCGAGGCCAACCCGACCGAGGCCGTCAAACCAGCCGGCGAGGCGGCCAAGCCAGGCGAGGCGACTTCGGCCTCCAAAGCCAAAGGGGGCGAAAAATGAACGAGATCATTGGCCAATTTTTTCACTCTTTGGCCAACGCCTTAGACGGGGTGGAGGCCTGGTTGGCCCCCTACCTGCCAGGCAAAGAAGTGGCGGCCGGCCTAGCCTTCACCTTTTACGTCCTCTTAATCCTGGCCGGCGGTTTTACGGCGGTCCTGTCCCGGAACCTAGTCCGGGCCACTTTAGGCCTTATCGTCACTTTTTTGGGCGTGGCCGGCATGTACCTGCTCTTAGCCAGCCCCTTTCTGGCCTTCATGCAGCTTCTCATCTACGTGGGCGCGGTTTGCGTCCTGATCTTCTTCGCCATCATGCTGACCAAGAACACCTCCGACGGCGACGAGGCTCGCTGGCCGAGGCCCGGGAACGCCGTCTTGGGGCTTTTGGCCGGCCTCGCCCCTCTAGCCGTGGCTGGGCCCATCATCGTTAAGGGAACCCAGGCCATTAAGACCCGCAACCCCGTGGACGTCCAAAAGCCCGGATAAAGACGAGGTCTTGGCCGCGGCCACGATGGACAGGCCCGCCCCGTT
>JAITIH010000262.1 GCA_031279525.1 Deltaproteobacteria bacterium
AGAAATGAACGAAAGATGTGATTATTTCCAGGGTTTTGAAAAAGGAGGGTTGAACGTGCTCGGCCTTTCAAATTTCAGGAAGATATGGCCGCTGCACGATAGATAAAGAGCAACACCTGATCACCCAAATTCAATACGAACTCAGAAATATGTGGACGAGATCACAGTGCGACCAGATTGCAAGAGGCAGACAAAAACCGGGGAGAAGGACGCCATTTTCATCAGAGGGTGATTAGTCAATTTTGTTTTTCTCGGCCTCGTGGTCGTCGGCGAGAGCCTCAGACCTAGTTGTCTCAATTATTGAGTTTGCCGGACAAACGAGGAAATCGCAGCTCAGAATTATATCTCTGAACCCGAGTTACCTGGTTATCTCAATTATTGAGTTCCAAGGTCGATCTTGGAAACATTCCCGTGTCACAGAGCGACAACCAAACCGAGAAAACGATCGAAATCAGAACCACTGGAGCCATTCAAGTGCGCCACTGGATTGCAAGGCTTCTTCGGAGTCCAGGTCTCTTCTTCGAGCGAGATGGAGAGCCAATTTGAGTTTGGCATTTTCGGCGCGTACACTCATTCTTCCTGTCCTTAACGTCACTGACATGTGACACGAACCCCGCCGATGCGCGTCAACTACACGGCGCCGACTGCTCCGCACAACCGCTCAAAATTGCTCAGCCGAAGCGTTTCTGAGTCCAGTAACGACGCTGTGGGCTCTGACCTCCTATGCTCTGGTTTCACGAATTTCGTCGTCCGCATAATGGACGGCGATATCGACGCTGTGCTTGAGTTCCCCGACCTCCTCGAGACGACAGCCGAGCGTCCAATTTCGTGGCTGCTGTCTGTCCGCTTTTTGGACTATCTTTTTCCGTTCATCGATTCGTCCGACCCCGCGATCATCGGCGCCGTGCTCTTCACACTCACCGACCTCGCGCTGGCTGACTCCGGCGAATTCCTCCACGCGCTTTTGTACACGCGGTTTTCGTTCAGGGGCGCCCTTTTCGTCCTCCCAACTTTCGTGACTTTTTTTGCCACAAAAGACGTTATCGGTGCCGATCGGATCGTTCAGTCGCTCCTGTATCTGATCTCACAGATTGTGATTGTTTACAAAGAAAAACTGGATGAGTTCGGCGACTTTATCGTCCTCTGCCTGCACGCCGTCTCACCGGAGACGCGCTCTATTGCTTCAGCGGTCGCCGTTTTCCTCATCCGCAGTTTCCCGCGCTCGGCCTTCGCCGCGTCTGTGATCCAAGAATTGCCATTTGACGGCGACGATCCTGATCTGTCGCATCATTGCTTTAATGCAATCATCGCGATGCTTCTCTGCAGTCCTCCGGTCGCGTCATGCTTCGACGTGCGGGACATGGTTCGCTTCGCCGGTGGGGAGATGGGTCGCGCGGACGGCCGAGTCGGTGGTGTTGACCGACTGGCCGCCGGGCCCGGAGGAGCGGTAGACGTCGAATCGGACTTCCTCGGGCTTTATGTCCACGTCCACTTCCTCGGCCTCGGGCAGCACGGCCACGGTCACGGTGGAGGTGTGGATCCGGCCCTGGGCCTCGGTGGCCGGGACCCTTTGGACTCGGTGAACCCCGCTTTCGTGCTTTAAGTGGCTGTAAACCCCGTCGCCCTCGACCAGGAAAACGACTTCCTTAAGGCCGCCGGCCTCGGCCAGGCTTTGCGACAAAAGCTCGGTTTTCCAGCCGCGGCTTTCAGCGTACCTAAGGTACATCCTAAACAGATCGTTGGCGAAGAGGGCCGCCTCCTCGCCGCCGGCCCCGGCCCGGATCTCCACCACGGTGTTTTTGGCGTCGTTGGGGTCTTTGGGCAGAAGGAGGATTTTTAGCTCTTCTTCCAGGCTCTTTTTGCGCAGCTCCAGATCGGGGATCTCCAAGCTGGCCAGCTCGCGGATCTCGGGGTTTTGGTCCATGAGCAAAAGCTTAGCGCCCGAGAGGTCTTCCTCGGTTTTGCGATAGCGCCGAAAAACCCCCAATACGCGGCTAAGCTCGCCGTGGCGGCGGGCCGTGTCCGCGTAAAGTTTTTGGTCCTTAAAGAGGGCTGGATTGTTTAAGTCCTCTTCCAAGGCTATCTGGGTTTTTTCCAGATCGGCTATTTCGGTGGGGTCTAACATGGCGATGGGCGGGCTCGGTCGGGGACCAAAGGCTATGTCCCAATGGCCCGGGGAGCCCCTTATGGAGGGGGCGGCCCAGGCTGGGCCTTACTTCTTTTTTCTGGCCCGGGGCTGGGGGGCTTGGGCGTACTTGCGCTGGAACCGTTCAACGCGGCCAGCCGTGTCGACCAACTTCTGCTTGCCGGTGAAAAACGGGTGGCAGGCCGAGCAGATTTCCACGCGGATGTTGTCCAGGGTCGAGCCAGTCTGGAACTCCTGGCCGCAGGCGCAGGAGGCGGTGATTATCTTGTAGGCCGGGTGGATGTCTTTTTTCATTTCGTCGCCCCGAAAAATATGGGTCTTTTGGGCCCCGAGCAATATAAGTTTTCCCCCCATAAGAGGGACAGTCGCGTATTGTAACCAGAAAACCCCCCATTTGTCAAGGCCATAATTAGAGAAGAGTTTAAATAAATTGTTTCCTTTTTTTAAAGATTTGGTATAATCCTCAGATTTTGAAAAATTATAGGTAGAAAAATAAATATAATAATTTCAGGCTGTTAGCTTTTTAACTCCGGAACTTCAGTTTAAGGGAACGGCCCCCAAAGGCTTACTAATAGTAAAGGCCCTATGGCCTCGGCGCCTCGCCCCTTAAGCGGCCAATAGCCGCGAAAGCGCGGCCATTGGCGCTAGCGACCGGCCGGCGGTTACCAGCGAGCCCGCATGTGGTGGAGGATGTCGATTTTCAGTTCCTCGGCCTTGACGAAGATGGAGGCCCTTTCGTTTTGGACCTTTTCCACGAAGGCCTCGTCTTTCAGGGAAGGCAGGTTAATGTCCACCGAAAGCATGGCCGCGCGGATGGCCGCCTCCAAGACGATGGCCGCGACCCCGCAGTCGCTGATGGCCCCCTTATTGCCTTTAGGGGCCAATTGGGCGGCCACTTCCAAAAGCTTAAGGCAGGTCCGGCAAACGTTTAAAGGAGCCAGGGTGGCCTGCTGCCCGGCGGTCTCAAGGACCTTGGCCCGGATGGCTTTCTCGGCGTCGGTGTCTTTGGGCATCTTAAAGGCGCCCATGTACTCGTCGAAGGCCTGGATGTCGCCTAAGGTCTCGGCTTTTAGTTCCTCTATCCCATCCAAAAAAGCTTTTAGAATAACGTCGTTTTCGGCCTGGAAGTCCTCGTAGCCCTTTTTGCCTTTGGTGAGGCTGGCCACCATGGCCCCCATGGAGGCCCCCAAGGTGGCCACCACGGCCGAGACGTTGCCGCCGCCTGGCACGTGGGAGTTGGACCCGGCCACTTTCAAAAACTCGTCGATGGTCATGTCGTAGACCCGCAGATTTTTGGACATGTCGCGCTCCTATGCGGCCGAAAAAGGGCGACCCTCAGAATGGCGAGAGTCGCCCTTTTTCGGCCAAAGGTCAATTAAAGGTTAGGACAGGCCCTGAAGCCTAACGGCGTCGAGGAGGTTATCCATGATGATGGTGGTGGTCAAGGAGCCGACCCCGCCCGGAACCGGGGTGACGAAAGCCACGATCTCGGAGGCTTTGGGGTCCACGTCGCCGGTGATGCCGTCGGCGGTCTGGTTGATGCCCACGTCAATGACCACCTGCTTGGAGTTAAGCCAATCGGTCTTGACGAAGCCGGCCTTGCCGATGGCGGCGACCAGGATGTCGGAGTTCTTGATTATGCCCGGGATGTCCTTGGTCTTGGAGTGGCAGACGGTGACCGTGGCCCCCCGGTTGATTAAAAGGCTGGCCAAAGGCCGGCCGACCGTGTCGCCCCGGCCCAAGACGGCGACGTTGGCCCCCTCGATGGCCACCCCGGTGCTCTTAATGAGCTCTAAGCAGGACTTTGGCGTGGCTGGGACCAGGGCCAGGCTCTCTTGGCCGCCCAAGAGGTAGCCGCGGTTGAAAGGATGGACGCCGTCGACGTCTTTTTTGGGGTCGATGCGGTTCATGACCAGTTCCTTGGAGACGCCCTTGGGCAGAGGCAGCTCCACCAGAATCCCGTGAACTTTAGGGTCTTTGTTCAGCTGGTCGATGAGGGCCGTCAGCTCCTCGGTGGTGACGGAGTCCGGCTTGACCGTCAGCTCGAACTGGATGCCCAAGGGCTCGGCCACTTTCTGCTTAGACTGGGCGTAAACCTTTGAGGCTTCGTCGCCGCCGGCTAAGATCACGGCCAGTTTAGGGGTCACGCCTTTGGCGGCCAAAGCTTTGACTCTTTCCGCCAGTTCCGCGCGCATCGGTTTAGCTACCTCTAGGCCTTTGACAATTTTAGCGGTCATTTTTCGATTAGTCTCCTTTCCTTATGGTAGGGGATGATAGGCCCTTTTAGGGGAATCCTTGGCCAATGACGATGCGCCAGTTGGCCTCGGGCCGGTTTAATATGATAAAATCTGGGTTAGAGCGGCAAAATAAAGATAGACTCCCCGACGCGGGGCCATCAATAAGCCCCTAAAGCGACGGGATTCTGGCCTTAGGCGCCAGCCTCGGGCCCAGACAAAGGCAAACCTGGCTAAAAATTTTCAGTAACCTTACCATGAACCGGCCTTTTTGCCAAATAATATCTTGGGCCCGGGCGGCTTTTTGGGCCAAGCTCGCCGCGTTAACCCTTTTTTTGGCTGGTTTCGTCGGCTTAGGGCCCTTCTGGGCTGGGCCAACGGCCTTGGCCCAGCCGGCCCCTTTGGGGGCCCAGGCCTGGACCGACCTAGACAGGCTGGTCTGGGCCATAGGGGCCCACGCCCAAAGGGGCGAGGGGCCGACGACGGAAGAGACCTTGGTCGCGACCTTGACGCCCAGCGGCCGGCCGGCCAGTTTGACCCTCTCTTGGGCCCGACCAGGGGGCTGGCCGACCGAGCTCGCCTACCGAGAAAACGACCGACTGGCCTCCGACCGCCGGCCTTACGGCGGGGCCGGGCTGGCCGGGGCCAACTCGGCCGAGTGGACCAGGCTCTTAGCCGCCTTCGCCGCCGCTTTGGCCGACCGGCCCAAAGTTGAAAAGCCGGTTTTCGCAAGTCTTGAGCCTGGTCTGGCCCTGGCCCGGGTTCGCGTCAACTTTGGGGCTCGCCTAGGCCGGCCCGAGCTGGTCGTTTTCCGGGTCGACCCGAAAGAGTTCGCCTTAAGGCCGTACCATGAGGCGGAGGCGGCATTCCGCGATCGGCCGCCAGTCAACGCCCTAGGCTGGCTAAGGCGCCTGGCCGGGGCCAGGCTGATCTTAAACGGCGGCCAGCACTACCCGGATCGCCGGGCCATGGGCTACTTAAAACGCGAAGGCCAGGTCGTAGAGCCCCAGGCCCACCAGGCCTACCGCGGCTACCTGGCCCAGGACTGGGGCCGGCCGGGACTTTACGACTCCCCGGCCCCGGAGGCGCAAGACTTCTGGTCGGCCGGCACGATTTTGCAGTCCTACATGCTCTTGGACCGGGCCGGCCGGGTACGGGCCCGGTCCAGCGACCGCCTGGCCAGCCGCGCCTTGATTGGCCAAGACCAAGAGGGCTTCTTGTGGGTCGTCTTGGTTCCCGGGGCCATGACCTTGGCCGACGCCGCCGAGCTGTGCCTGGAGCTGGGCCTGGCCCTGGCCTTGGGCCTAGACGGCGGCCTAGAGGCCCAGTGGGCTTGGCTGGCCCCGGCCGAGCGGGCCGAGTTTGGGGGGTACTCCCATAACAACTTGGGGAACTTTTTTGGCGGCGGCTACTCGCCGACCCTCCCGGTCGCCCTGGCCCTGGAAAGGCTCTCCCCGCCTAAGGCCCCTAAAAGGGCCCTTAGGCGGGAAAAAACGGCCCTTGGCCTAAAAAAGTCGCGCGAGGGGAAGTGAGGCGGCCCATTCCCCAAAAGCCGACCTTAAGGCGTAAAAAGACGGCTATCCCCAACGCGGCCCTATTTGCGGGAAATAAACGGCTTAATCCGAAATAATCGACCACGAAGCGAAAAATATCGGCCTTAACGCGGGAAAAAGAGCCTTTATCCTTAAAAATCGACGGCCAAACGGAAAAAAAGCGGCTAAACCCCAAAATTTGACCGCGAAGCCGAACTAAACTTAGGGCAAACCAAAACGACGGCCCTGTCTCGGGGAATAAGGCGGCCTAGTTCCCAATAGTCGACCGCGAAGCCGAACTAAATTTAGGCCAAAACCCAATAACGGCCCTGAAGAGAAAAACGGCCTAAATACCCAAAAAATCGACCGCGAAGCGGGAAAAACGGCTTAGATTCGGGAAAAAGAGCCTTTATCCTTAAAAATCGACGGCGAAACGGAAAAAAGCGGCCAT
>JAITIH010000263.1 GCA_031279525.1 Deltaproteobacteria bacterium
GGGCCGCCCCCGACCGAGGCCGAGCTGGGTCGCCTGGCTGGCTATTTCCCCTTAACTGGCCTAGTTTGCGGCTTGATTTCCGCCCTTATCTGGCTTATATTAGGGACTTTGAGCCTTTCTGAGTCGCTGAGGGCCATCATAACGGTCGTCTCTTTGGCGGTCCTCACCCGAGGGTTCCACCTAGACGGCCTGGCCGACGCGGCCGACGCCCTTTTGTCCCATCGCTCGGTCGAGGAAAAGCTCGGCATACTAAAAGACTGCCATCTGGGGACCTTTGGAGTCGCGGCCATAGTATTGGACCTCCTCCTCAAAATCAATCTTTTAACCGAAATAATGGCCTCGGCCGGGGGCCTCGCGGCCCTGGCCCTCTTCCCCCTGTGGGGCCGACTAGCGGCTTCGGTCGTGGCCGTCAACGGCCAGTACGCTCGGCCCGAGGGAGGTCTGGGCCGGCGCCTGGTGGAAGGGGCGGGCTTCGGCGAGTTTAAGCTGGCCGTCCTAAGCTCCCTTTTAATTAGCCTGGTCGGGGGGTGGCCCGGACTTCTAACCGCCCTCTGGGCGACCTTGGTCGCGTATTTTCTGTCGTGGGTCTGGAACAAATCCTTAGGCGGGGTGACCGGGGATCTCTTGGGGGCGACCGTGGAAATTGGGGAAATCGCCGCCTTGATCTTTTGGGTCGCCATAACCTAAAGGCTACCGGCCTTAGGCCTAAGGCCGAATTTTTTAAGCCTAAAGCCCGTCTTTATTAAGTTTAGCTCAGCTTTTTTAAGCTTAGCCCAGCTTTTGGCTTTACCAATAACAGGCTAAAAAGCCTCTTGAAAAATCCTCTGGCCTTATGGCCCGTAAAAAATCCCCTGGCCTTACGGCCCGTTATAAAACCCTATGGGCCTTACGGCCCGTTAAAAATCCCATGGCCCTAGACGGCCTCTTAACTAGCCATAGGCCATAAGGCCCACAGGCCACGCGAGAACGGCTATTTGCAATGACGATAATTTCCTACGAAAACGGCCAGCTAATAGTCCCCCCCAAAGCTTCCTTGGTCAAGATCGAGGGCGACGGGGTGGGCCCGGAAATCTGGCGGGCCAGCCAACCCATCCTGGAAGAGGCCGCCAGGCTTTCGGGCTTCGAGATCGTCTGGGTCGAGGCCTTGGCCGGGGAGGCGGCCTTTAAGGCCACCGGCTCCCCCTTGCCCTTAGAGACCTTAGCGGCCTTAAAGCGCTACCGGGTCGGCTTAAAGGGCCCTTTGGGGACTCCGACCGGCGGCGGCCTAAAAAGCTTAAACGTGGCCCTTAGGAAGGCCTTGGACCTTTACGCTTGCGTAAGGCCCGTCAAAAGCCTCCCTGGGGCTCCTAGCCCGGTCAAAAACGCGTCGGACGTCGACATGATCGTCTTTCGGGAAAACTCCGAGGACGTTTACGCCGGCCTGGAATGGCCGGCCCAGAGCCCAGAGGCCAAAAAGCTCATTAAGTTCGCGGCCGAGGAGCTAGGAGCCGAGATCGCCCCGGGCTCGGCGGTGGGGCTCAAACCCATGAGCGAGGCGGCCTCCAAAAGGCTGATCCGCCTGGCCATCGAATGGTCCCTAAAGGAAAAGCGGCCCAGCCTGACCTTGGTCCACAAGGGCAACATCATGAAGTTCACCGAAGGGGGCTTCCGCGGCTGGGGCTACGAGCTGGCCGCGGCCGAATACCCCGACCGGGTCGTGGCCGAGGCTATAGCCTTACCCAGGCCCACGGAAAGCCGCCTTATCGTCAAAGACCGCATCGCCGACGCCATGTTCGCCGAGGTTTTATTGCGACCGGCCGAGCATAGCGCCATCGCCGCCCCCAATTTAAACGGCGACTACCTGTCCGACGCTTTGGCCGGCCAGATCGGCGGCCTAGGCCTCGCCCCCGGGGCCAATCTCGGCGACGGGATTGGCCTTTTCGAGGCCACCCACGGGACGGTCCCGGCCCGGGCCGGCCTCAACATGGTCAACCCCTCCTCGCTCCTTCTCTCCGGGGCCTTAGCCTTCGATTACTTAGGCTGGGCCCAGGCCGCCCAACGCGTTCGGGCGGCCATAGCCAAGGCCATCCAAGACGGCCTTATGACCTACGACCTCGCCCGCCAGGCCCAAATAGAGCCAGTGACCCTTTCGGCCTTTGGCGAGGCCGTCTTAGCCAGGCTTTAACTCGCCATCGGAAAAAATACGGTCCCATGACAGCCTTAAACTTGACCAAAAAGATCATCAAAAGCCGCCTGGCCGCCGGGGAGCTCGTCCCCGGCCAGGAAATCGGTCTTTTAATCGACCAAACCCTAGCCCACGACGCCACCGGCCAGATGGCCGCCCTCCAGTTCGAGGCCTTAGGCTTTCCTAAGGTGGCCACCAAAAGGTCCGTCTTCTACGTGGACCACAACGTCTTGCAGGTCGGCTTCGAGAACGCCGACGACCACGCCTACTTAGCCTCGGTCGCCAAAAAGTACGGCCTGTGGCTCTCCAAGGCTGGCAACGGCATCTGCCACCAAGTCAACTTGGAGTTCTTTAGCCGGCCCGGCGACTCCCTTTTAGGAGCCGACAGCCACACCACCACCGGCGGGGCGGTGGGCTCGCTGGCCATTGGGGCCGGCGGCCTGGACGTGGCCGTGGCCATGGGCGGCCAGCCTTTTTACCTGCCTATGCCGGAGGTTTTGGGGATCGAGCTGACCGGGGCTTTTCGGCCCATGACCCGGGCCAAAGACTTGGCCTTGGAGGTCTTAAGGATCCTGGGCGTGGCCGGAGGCCGCGGGAAAATCTTGGAGTTTTACGGGCCGGCCTTAGAGGGCCTTTCGGTGACCGAGCGAGCCACCGTGGCCAACATGAGCGTCGAGACCGGGGCCATCACGGCCATTTTCCCGTCCGACCAAAGAACCCGCGAGTTTTTGGCCGCCCGCGACCGGCTCTCCGACTACGTCCCTTTAGCCGCGGACCAAGGGGCCGAGTACGACGGGCGCTTAGCCATTAATCTTTCCGAGTTGGAACCCTTGGCCGCCTGCCCCCATTCCCCGGGCAACGTCAAAAAAGTGGCCGAGATTAAAGGGCTCCCCGTCGATCAAGTGGCCATCGGCTCTTGCACCAACGCCTCATTGGAGGATCTTTTAGCGGCGGCCGCCATCTTAAAAGGCCACGCCGTCCCGCCCTCGGTGAGCCTAGTCGTCGCCCCTGGCTCGCGGCAGGTCTATCTGGAGCTAGCCAAAGCCGGGGCTTTAGCCGACTTTATCGGGGCCGGGGCCCGGCTCATGGAAGTGGCCTGCGGTTTTTGCAACGGGGTGGGCCAGGCTCCCAAAACCAACGGAGTCTCCTTAAGGACCTCCAACCGCAACTTCCCGGGCCGCAGCGGCACGCCCTCGGGGAACCTTTACCTAGTGAGCCCCGAGACCGCGGCCTACTCGGCCCTAAAAGGGCGGATCGCCGACCCCAGGGACCTAGGACCCCTTAAGATTAGGCTCCCGGAAAGGTTACCGCCTGACCTGGCCTTGGTCGCGCCCCCGGCCTCGCCGGCGGAGATGGCTAAAGCCGAAATCGAGCGCGGCCCCAACATCGCCCCGGTCCCCCGGTTTACGGCCTGGCCGCCGACCATCGAGGGAGAGGCCATGCTCGTCTTAGGCGACGACGTCACCACCGACGACGTATTGCCGGCCGGGGCCCACATTTTAGCCTTAAGGGCCAACATCCCGGCCATTTCCAAGTACGTTTTCCATCACCTCGACCCCACCTACCCGGAGCGCCAGAAAAAGGGCTTAGGGTTCATCGTGGCCGGGGCCAACTACGGCCAGGGCTCCAGCCGGGAGCACGCCGCCCTGGCCCCCCGCTACTTGGGCCTGGCCGCGGTCGTGGCCATTAGCTTCGCCAGGATCCACAAGGCCAACCTCTGCAACTTCGGGATCTGGCCCTTGGAGCTTTGCGACCCAGCTCAAAAAAGCCTACTTAACAAAGGCGACAAACTTTCCGTGGATCTAGCCGGCTCGGCCCCCGGGGCGACCTTGGCCGTCAAAAACCTGACCACCGGGGCCGTGGTCCAAACTAGGCTAGACGTCTCGGCCCGCCAGGTCGCGACCTTATTGGCCGGCGGGCTTTTGGCCCAGATGGCGGCCGCCAAAGCCTAAAAACGCCAAGCCCCTGGCCACGGGCCCTTAGAGAGGGCCTTACGGCCGTAAGGCTTTTAAGGCCTTCCGTTTTTAAGGCCTGACGTTAATTTTTTAGAGGTCTAAAACTTTCCGCCGGCCAAAACCGGCGGCCGCCATTACCTCTTTTAGGAGCCAAGCATGGCTAAAACCGCTTTCCTCTTTCCCGGCCAAGGCGGCCAGTTCGTCGGCCAGGGCCAGAAATTTCTGGACCGGGGGCCTTACTTAAGCGCCCTTTTAAACCTCGCCGAGGAGATCTCCGGGCTGCGCCTAAAAAAGATTAGCCTAGAAGGCCCCTTGGAGGAGCTAAACCAGACGGTGAACCTCCAGCCGGCCATCCTGACTTTGTCTTTGGCCCTGGCCAAAATCTTAATCGACGAGGGAGCCGAGCCCTTGGCCGCCGCCGGGCACTCCCTAGGCGAGTACGGGGCCCTGACCCTAGCCGGGGTCTTCGACGAGGAAAAAGCCCTCTGCTTGGTCGCGACCAGGGCCAAGCTCTGCCAAAGGGCCGCCGAGGAAAGGCCCGGGGCCATGGCCGCCATCTTAAACCTACCTGGGGAGGAGGTGGCTAAGCTCTGCGAGCTGGCCACGGCCGTGGGCCAGGTCGCGCCCGCCAACTTTAACGCCCCGACCCAGACCGTGGTCTCCGGGGAAGTCAAAGCCGTCTCGGCCGTGGTCCGCTACGCCGAGCTGAAAAAAGGCAAAGCCATCATCCTCCCGGTCTCCGGGGCCTTCCACAGTCCCCTCATGGTCCCGGCGGCCGCGGAAATGAAAGCCATCCTCTTGGAGACCGAGTTTAGAAAGCCCCGATTCCCAGTGCTCCCCAACGCCCTAGGCGAGCCGGTCGACGACCCGGACCGCCTTAAAGAGCTTTTGATTGAGCAGATGACCTCGCCCGTCCTTTGGGTGAAGACCGCGGAAAGCCTAGTCGCCCTAGGCCCCGATGAATTCGTCGAGTGTTGGCCGAAACTTTACGTCGGCTCTTTAGTCAAAAAATGCCTGCCCAAAGACCTCAAAATAAACGTCCGGGTCCCGGCCTAGCCGCCGACCGACCAATTTGGGCCGCCTTAGGGGACCAGACTTGGGCCGCCCATAAGGCCCCCTATCGGGCTTTCCGTCGCCCCCTTGGCTGGGCCTTGGCCGCCTTAGGCGCCCTTTTGGCCTTTTGGGCCGCTTTAGGCGCCTTCCCCGATCCTTTGGCCACGGCCGAGTGGCCCTGGACCGTTAACATAGTCGATCGCCATTACCGCCCACTGGCCAAAATCCCCGGCCCGAACGGCTACCGGGACGCCAAAGAGCTCGCCGACTTTAGCCCGACCTTAATCGCGGCCGTCCTGGCCGCCGAGGACCGGCGCTTTTATTGGCACCTAGGCTTTGACCCCTTGGCCGCGGCCCGGGCCCTCGGCCAGAACCTAGCCGCCCAAAAGGTCGTCAGAGGCGGCTCCACCGTCACCGCTCAGCTGGCCCGCCTCTCCTTAGGCCTTTACCCTGGGCCCAGAACTTTGCGCCGCAAACTCAAAGAGTTTTGGACGGCCCTTTTAATCGAGCGTCACCACGATAAGGACGAGATCCTGGCCGCCTACCTAAACGCCGTCCCCACCGGGCCATTTCGCTGGGGCCTGGCCACCGCCGCCCGGGACTATTTAGGCAAAGACGCGGCCCTTTTGTCCCCGGCCGAGGCGGCCTTTTTAGCCGCCCTGCCCAAAAACCCCAACCAAACCGACTTAGATAAGCTTCGAAACCGCCAAAAATGGATCTTAGGCCGGCTCAAAGATCAAGGCTTTTTGTCCGAGGCCGATCGCCAAAGGGCCTTAGTCGAGGCCCTAAGCCCAATCTCCCCCCAAAACCCCTACTTAGCCCCCCACTTCGTGGCCCGCCTAAGACAGGCCGCGACCGCGGCCGCGGGCCCAAAGGCCAACCCGGGCCAGCCGCTCCGGTCCAGCCTGGACCTTGAGCTCCAGACCCAGGCCCAAAGGCTCGTGAGCGAAACCGTGGCCGCCTGGAGCCGCCAGGGCCTGACGCAGGCCGCGGTGGTGGTTTTAAGTCTGCCCGACCGGGAGGTCTTGGCCTGGGTGGGCTCGGCCGACTTTTTCGACCGAGCCGAGGGCCAAAACGACGGGGTCTTAGCCCTAAGGCAGCCGGGCTCGGCCCTAAAGCCTTTCATTTACCAGCAGGCCTTAGAGGAGGGCCTCATCACCGCCGCCACCCTCTTAAACGACGAGCCGACCAGCTACGACGGCGGGGTCGGCTCCTTTACCCCCCGCAACTACGGGGAAGGCTTCCACGGCCGGATCCCGGCTAGGGTGGCCTTAGCCAGCTCCCTAAACGTCCCGGCGGTCCAGCTCCTAAACGCCTTAGGCCCGGGCAAGGCCATAAGGCGGCTTAACTCTTTGGGCTTTAGCTTTAAGGAGGACGCCGACCTATATGGCTTAGGCTTAACCTTAGGCGCGGGCGAGGTGAGCCTTCTGGCCCTCACCAACGCCTACGCCACTTTAGCCTTAGGCGGCCGAGACGGCCAGCCGACCTTCCGGCCTGGGCCCGAGAACCCGGCCGGGTCGCTTGATCTTGACCCGGGCGCGTCCTTTATCGTCAACCACATCCTGGCCGACGACGAGGCTCGGGCGGTGGGCTTTGGCCGCCGCGGCGTCCTGGCCACGTCTTACCCCTCCTCGGTTAAGACTGGCACCAGCCAGAACTTTCGCGACAACTGGGCCGTGGGCTTTACCGACGGCTTCATCGTCGGGGTCTGGGCCGGCAACTTCCAGGCCCGGCCCATGAGCGAGGTCTCCGGGGTGACCGGAGCCGGCCGCCTGTGGCGGCGGCTGGCCGACTACCTGGCCCAAAAAAAGCCGCCCAAGCCGTTAAAAGTTCCGCCGGGAGTGGTCAAGGCCAGCGTCTGCCCGATTACGGGCTTATTGAAGGGGCCCAACTGCCCCAATGGGGTTAGCGAGTATTTTCTGGCCCAGAGCCTACCGCCCGGGGTTTGCGACCACGACCACGAGCCAAACGCCGGCCGCGGCTTACGGCCTAGCCCCCCGCCGGTCTTCGCCTCAAGTCAAAGCCCGGCCCTTATGGCCCAATGGCTTAGCCCT
>JAITIH010000293.1 GCA_031279525.1 Deltaproteobacteria bacterium
CCATAATATATGAGTAGGGAAGGGTTGCTCCTCCCCTCCCTCCGCGCCACAGCATGCGGATGTCCCGCACTCGGCGCTCCGGCCGACAAGGCGAAGAAATTCCTTCTCTCGTTTTTCCCGGACAAAAAGTTCCAGCTAAGTAGAGGCGGCCTAACGGATTGTCACGGAAATTAAGCGCAAAGGAGACCAAATTAACGAAATAAGCCATAGGCTAAACTTCGCTAAATTGTTATGTCGCCTAAGACGCCTTGGGGAAAAAATCTTCGGTTCGTCGGGGGCTTGAGCGCGTTTTCTCGCCGGAGCAGAAAAATTAAAATTACGTACAATTTTTTTCATCTAAGTAAATATAAAGCATTGTATATCAGCTTAAGACAAGAAAAATAACCATAAAAATCATTTAGGCGCTTTATCAGTGCTCGTCGTAGCGCCTTCGCTTTGGTTTTTGAAAATAAAAGCCATAGAAAATAGGCCATTTCTAAAAATTCTTGTTAAAGATCGTTAGGGAAGCTATTCTCCCAAAAAGTCGGGTTTTTTGGCGGCGGTTTTTTGGGAGGAGCCGTTTATTGGGGGGCCGGTTTTTCGGCGGCGGCCTTCCAATAAGTCGCCTTAGTCAGCTGGGCTTTCCAGGCTTTTAACGGAGGCGGCCAGATCTTGCATTTGATCTTTGGTCAGGCTCTGGCTTAAGGTCGGGTCCTTGGACATGCGCCGGTAGATGGCCAAAGCTTCCTCTTTCCGGTCGCCCTTGGCCAGGACCCTGGCTTTATAGTTTAAGGCGGCTAAAATAAACTGGCTCCGCGCGTTGGGGCTTGACCCTAAGGGGTTTTCGGCCAGCCGATCCAGCTCGGAGAGCAGCCTTTCCTCGTCCCCGTTTTCTTCCAGAAATTTCAGCCACAAGCTTAGGTATTTAGGGTAAGGGGCGTCGCGGCCCTCTGGGCTTTGGGCCGTGGCCAGGGCCCCGGCGATCCGCGGCTCAAACTCGCTTAGCCGATCGATAAGCCTATAACCGGACATCTCGAGCCGCAATAGCTCAGGCGAAGGCAGACCAGCGGGGAGGGGGGGACTTAGGGCCGACTCGGGCGCTGGCCCAGGCTCCTTGGCCTGGCCTTTAGGCGGAGTCAGGGCTTTCTTGGCCCCTGGGATCTGGCTTTTTAAGGCCGCGATTTCCGCGGCTTTAGCCGGGTAGGCTTTTTCGGCGGCGGCTAGGTTTTTTTCGGCCAGCCGGTAGTAATTAGCTCGGTCTTTGGAGCGAGGCCGGCCTTTTAAGACCTGGGCCAGACGGACGTAAAGCTTAGCCACGTCGGGGCTACGGTTGAGCTCGGCCTTGGGGAGCATTTTTTGCAGGCGGGTTAAGGCGGCGACCAACTCCAGCTCGGCTTCCTCGGCGATTCGGCCCTGTTTGGACAGAGCGTCGGAAAGGGCGATGGAGACGGAGACGAATTTACCCACCGCCGCGGCGTCCGGCTTGGCCGGCAAGAGTTCTTGGGCCTGCCTTAAGGCTTCCTCGGCCTGAGACCACTGGCCTAAGGCCCCAAAAGTCAGGCCCATGAGGGAATAGGTCGTCTCTCGTTCTTCACTAGGGACCCATTCGGTTAAGGGGACGAGGACGAAGAGGGCTTTTCTGGGGTCGCCGGTTTTTTGGTAGTGGTTGGCTAGCTCAAGACAGCCTCGGGCCTGGCCGCGTAAGTCCATTAAATCGGTTAAGGCCACCTCGCTGGGCTGCTCCCCAGGAGCCAGGCCGCCGTTAACGCTCTGGATCATGGCGGTCAAAAGCCCGGGGGTTAAAGGAGATTTCTCGGCTTGGGGCAGAAGACTCTTCCAGATGGCCAAGGCTTGGCTGAACTCGGAAGGGGTGAGAGTTTTAGCCCTAGGTCCCGCGCCGGCCGCCTGGGGCGTGGGGCCTTTGGGGTCCGGGCCAGCCGGCTGGCTTGGTGGCTTTGGCGAGCCGGCTGAGCCAGGATGGAGAGGGGACGCGGCCTGGCCTGGAGTCCTCGGGGGGCTAGGCGAGTCAGCCGAGTCGCTTGGTTTAGGGGGCCAGGGCTGGTTAGAGGCCAAAGCCCGCGAAGGGGTGGCTGGCTGGCTAGCCGTTCCCGGCGAGTCAGGCGGAAGGCCCGGGCCTGGAGTCTTAGAGGCCTTAGCGGGGTTAGGCGAGGCGGGGGAGGTGGCGGCGGTGGGGCCTCGGTCTTCGGATTGTTTAGGCGAGCCGACTGGCTCGGGCGATTCCGCTGGCCCAGACGCGCCCCGCGGGCCTGGGCCAGTGGGGGAGGCGGCGGGGGCGGGCGATTTGGCTTCCGATCCAGGCTGAGGGCCTGACCCAGGCTGAGCTTCCGACCTAGGCTGAGTTTCCGGGCTAGACTGGGCCACTTCGTCAGGCTGACTTTCCTCTTCTGGCTCGGCCATTTGTTCTCGGAACAAGGCTAGATCGGCCAGCTCGTCTAAGCGTTCCGTTAAAGTGTAGGCCAGGGTCAGAAGGTTCAAAGCGTCGGCTAAGACCGGGTCGCTTTCTTTAAGGCCTTGGCCCAAGGCCCCCATGGTCGTTTCCTTAAGAAGGCGCCCGGCCTCCTCGTTTTCGTTTAAGGCCATGAGGGCTGAGGCTAAGATATTGGCGCTGGAGATGGTCTCGCGGTTAAAGGCCCCTAAGCGTTTTTTCCTAAGGCCGTAGGCTTTTTCGGCGGCTAGTTTGGCCTCCTCGAAATTTCTTAGGTGAAACTGGGCCAGGCTATAGCCCAGCTCGTCGCTGGTGGCCCTTAGCTCCTGGGCCGCGGAGAGATTGGGGGCGGCCGGGGCGGGCTTGGGATTAGCCTTTCCGGCCGAACCAGCCAGGCTAAAGTCGGGGCCGCCTAGGATCTCGCGGTATTTTTGGGCGGCTAAGCTATAGTTTTTCTCCCGCAGGTGGGCCGCGGCCGAAAGGGAGATTAAATCAAGGTTATTGGGGCGCAGGGCCAATAAGCCGTCGAAGGCCGCGATGGCCGCCGGGAACCGGCCTTGGTTAAAGGCTATGACCCCGGCCGTGAGGGTTTGGGCGGCCTCGCTAGAGTGGGCTATGGGCGGGAGATCTTGGGAGGTGAAGTTCTCCTCGGCCCGGACCGCCATTACGGCCAAGGCTAAGGCCTGGGCGAACTGGGCCTCGCTTTCCGCGGTTTTTTTGCGGTCTAGCCAAAAGTAAGTCGCCCCGGCCAAGAGGGCGACCGAGGCGACGATAATAGGGATCAGGGTTTTCGGGCGGGTTAAGGTTGGGCCGCTCATGGGGCTAAGTTAAACCGCGAGGCCCTGGAACAAAAGGGGCTCGGAGTTGCGCAGGACGGTGTCGCGCTTAAAGTGGGCGTCGTCCCGCTCTGGCCAAGACAAGGAAAAGTGGAGCCCGCGGCTCTCGTGGCGGCTGGAGGCCGAGCGAATGATCAGGTCGGCCACCACGGCGATGTTGCGGACCTCTACCAGATCGGCGTCGACCTCAAAATTCCTGAAAAAGTCGTCGATCTCGCCTTTGACCAGGGCTAGGCGGTTGGCGGCCATGGTCAGCCTTTGGTCCGAGCGGACGATGCCCACGTAGTTCCACATGAAGCGCCGAATCTCGTCCCAGCTTTGGGTGATTAAGACGGCTTCGGCCGGGGCGTGGCCTAAGCGCCCCCCGGGCCAGGGGCTGTAGGGCTCGGTCAGGCGTGGGTAGTCGATGGCCTTAGCCTCAAGCTTGGCGGCCGTGGCCGCTCGGTCGGCCATGACCAGGGCCTCCAAAAGGCTATTGGAGGCTAAGCGGTTGGCCCCATGAAGGCCGGTGGCCGCCACCTCGCCAATGGCGTAAAGCCCGGGCCGGGTGGTCCGGCCGTCTAGGTCGACCAAGAGGCCGCCGCACTGGTAGTGGGCGGCCGGGACCACGGGGATGGGCTCTTTGGTGACGTCTAGGCCCAAAGAAAGGCAGGTCGAGTAGATCTTGGGGAAGCGGTCGCGGACGAAGTCGGCCGGTCGGTGGGTGATGTCCAAAAAGACGCAGTCAGCCCCGGACCTTTTCATTTCCGTGTCGATGGCCAAGGCCACGACGTCCCGGCAGGCCAGGTCTCCTTGGGGGTGGTCCTTCATGATAGGGACCCCTTCGGCGTTGACCAGGCGCCCGCCCTCGCCGCGGACGGCCTCGGAGATCAAAAAGTTGTGGAGCTGCGGGTGAAAAAGGCAGGTCGGGTGGAACTGGACGAACTCTAGGTTGGCCACGTCGGCCCCGGCCCGCCAGCCCATGGCCAGTCCGTCGCCCGAGGCCCCGTCGGGGTTGGTGGTGTAAAGGTAGACCTTGCCCGAGCCGCCGG
>JAITIH010000341.1 GCA_031279525.1 Deltaproteobacteria bacterium
TAAAGTAAACACGACCGACGAAACCATTAAATTGCAGGTTATTGAGGCATATTGCTGGGTTTTATACCCTACTAGCGAGGCTGAAGGCGATAATAAACATCAAATAAAATTTGAAATTATAAGATTAAGCTCTAACGGGGAAGACTTAGTCCAGAAAACGGGCAAGGCTTTGATGGAAAACGGGGCCATTATAGAGGAGTGGGGGCCTGAATCCTTGTCGCTGGAGTTGGACAAGCTGTTTTGGGTCCAAGACAAGCGGGTTAAGGTCAATACCCTCTGGGAGTGTCTTTGCTCTTACTGTTATATGCCTCGCCTGGCGAAATACCAGGTTTTGGAGGGGGCCATCCGGCTAGGGGTCTATAAATCGGCCTTCGCTTACGCGGAAGACGTAAAGGACGGCCAGTGCCAGGGACTTAAGTTAAACGCCAATCTTTCCTATATAGCGCCTTCGGGTTATTTGGTCGAAAGAGAGGAGGCCCTAAAACAACTGGACGAAGAGGCGAGATTAACCGAAGAAAGGAGCCCGTTTGGGGGCGGAACCGAAAAACCTGCCGGGCCGGAGCCGCCTTCATCGCCAGCTCCATCGCCAACTCCATCCCCGGGTTCGCCTCCTAAGCCACCCGTAAGGCCAACTAACTTCACTATGTCCGCGGATTTATCCCCTTTAAGGTTGCTTAAAGACCTAAATAAAATTTCCGACGAGATCCTGGAATTGATTGAGCAACGCTCTGGCCAGAGCCTAATAAAGATTACCTTGGAAATCCAGGCGACCTGTCCTGAGGGGTTTGACGAGGAGACCAGAAAAAGCGTGGAGGAAAACTGCCAGTCTTTAGGGATTAAGTTTTTTCATTTCGACGACTAGGCTCAAAGGGCGGGTTTTCCTAGGCGGAACGGCGGATGGCCAAGTTAAGCGCCCTGACAAACTCCAGTCTTAAAGAAAAGCGAGAATAAATAGCCAATAATTTCGGAAAGTTACCTTCATTTTCGCTCTGGCTCCGCCCATTCGCCCGGCCATAAAGTCTAACTCGCCTATTCGCCTAGACTATAAAGTCCAACTCGCCCTTCCGTCCAGGCCCCTTAAGGCCTTAGGCCCCCGTCTCGCCGACTTCTTCCGAATTAAGTGGGCTTTCTGGATTTTCGGAGGCCGGCAGAGGGTAAAGGACCAGGCGATATAAGCCAGCCATGGCCGTCATCGCCCAGAGGACAAGGAGATCCAAGACGAACTGAAAAAGCCCGGCTACGACCTTATTGAACAGGCTGCCAGGGATAAGGCCCATGAGGGCCACGCTTATGATAAGGGTCGGGACGGCGGAGGTCAGAATTATGACCCCCGCGGCCTGGTTCGCGTGATTGGGGAAGCGCTCTAAGTGGAAGAAGATCTTGCCGATCCCGTATTCCTTAATTTTGCCGTCTAAAAAGGAGTAAAAGGGGAGGTACAAGAGGCAAGCCACCCGGCGGAAAAAGGGCCAGAACAGGGAATAGACGATGAGCCCGCTAAAGACGAGGCCGGTCACGGCTAAGAACCCCCCTATGGCTGGGTCCTTAGACAAGCCGGACAAGATGGAAAAGGGGGTCAGGACGACCAGGATCATGAAGAAGGAGACCAGGGCGTAAAGGGAGATGAAAAAACCGATGCTTAGAGAGGCGAGATAATTTTGGACGGCGAACTTTAGGTCGCCTAGACTCGGGGCGTAACCGTCCCATAGCCCTAGGGCGACCCGGGCCAAGGCCAGGGCCAAAATCGGCAGAAACGCCAAAGGCAGGCAAAAGCCGACCAAGCACTTAAGGGCAATCGCCGGCCCGCCCGGGCCGAACAAGGATTCGACGACGCCTTTGATGGCCGCTTCCTGGTCGACGTTCGAGGTGGCGGCGAAAGTGGCCATGATCGGGGCCATGGGGGCCATGAGGCGGGAGGAGACCTCAGAGACTATGGACCGACAAATCTCCAAGGCGAGGAGAAACAGGAAAAGGGCCTTGGGCTTTTCCAGGACCACCGAGCGGGAGTTCAGGAAGATTTCCCAAAAAGTCGGGGCGTCCGGGGCCGGGCCGGGCGGGGCGAGCGAGACGGCCACGCTTTTTACCCTTTCGCCTGAGCCAGGGCCGCGTACTCGTCCAATTCCGCCAGGACCTGTCTATAGCCGTTATAAAGGTCAATGAGCTTTTCGTTTTTGAGGTGATCTGGCAAGGTCAAAAGGACGACTGGAAGCCGGGCCGCGAGGTTGTAAAGGCCCCGGACGGCCATTAAGGCCTCCAGGTCGGTCGGGGCGAGATCTTTAGGGGAGGTCCGCCTAATGATGGCCCTTAGGTCCGGGGCGTAGCCGGCCAGAGCCTTGGCGTCCCGGAAAGCCAGGTCGTGGATGGCGCCGACGGGCCCAGCCTCGTCGGGGGGGTTAACTTGCTTTAATATTTCTAGCCAAAAATCTCCGTCCAGGTCGGCTAAGAGATTTTTTAAGCGGCGCTCAAGCTCGGGAAAAGAAAGCATAAACTAGCCTTCGGCTTATGGTGATTGGCCAAGTTTATGGCCTTAGCCGGCTATAATGACAACAAACGCCTCAATAAGTCAAGACGTTGGGGTGAGCCAGGTTGTCGCGTCCGGCCAGGGTCGTCAGCTCGAAGAGGTCGTCCATGGCCCGCGTGCCCGGCAAGCGCGTGGCCCGCCAGGCCCAGTTGCCGAGGGGTTGGCCTGGGGTGTTGAAGCGGCCTTTCTCGTCCAGGTTCAACAGGTCGGCCAAGGTGGTCAAGGCCACCGCCGCTGGGGAAAGCCAAGCCAGGCGGGTTAGAGTCCAAGCCACGTTGCCCTCGTCGACCGCGTAGCCGGCCAGATCCGACAGCTGGCCCCGCTCGCGGGAGGCGATTTCTTGGCGGTACCAACCGCGGGTCGTGTTGTTGTCGTGGGTGCCGGGGTAAACGAAGTTGTCCGGCTCGATCCGAAATGGGGCGTTAAGGGAGAGCGGCTGGTCCGGCCCGAAGCCAAACTGCAAGACCCTAGTGCCGGGCAGCTGGTTGGCTTGGCGCAGGCTCGTCACGTCCGGGGTGATGATCCCTAAGTCCTCGGCCACGACGTTTAGGGGGCCGTATTGGGACAGGTCCCGAAAGAGCTCTGGGCCCAAGGCTGGCTCCCAGCGGCCGGCGGCGGCCGTCTCGGAGCCGGCCGGAACGGCCCAATAGGCGGTCATGGCCCGAAAGTGGTCCAGGCGCGTCCAGTCGAAATACTTAAGCCAGTGGCTTAGGCGGCACTTCCACCAGCCAAAGCCCTCGGCCTGATGGTTGGGCCAGCGGTAGACGGGGTTGCCCCAGAGCTGGCCGTCCTTAGCGTAATAGTCGGGCGGGACCCCGGCCATGGTGGCCGTCCGGCCGTCCTCGTCCAGGGCGAAGAGCCGCTGGTTGGCCCAGACGTCGCTGGAGTCGTGGTTGACGTAAAAGGCCGTGTCCCCCACGATGGCCAGGCCCGCCTCGTTAAATAGCCTCTTAAGCTCCCCAAGTTGCCGGAAAAAAAAGTGCTGGCTCATTTTATGGCGCAGGATGGGCCGAAATAGCCGCTCCCCGTGTTTGGCCAGGGCCGAGTTCTCGCGGCGTTTGAGCTCCACCGGCCATTCGGACCAGGGCCGGCCGCCAAAGTCCTCTTTGGCGGCCATGAAGAAGGCGTAGTCGTTGAGCCAGGCCCCATTGTCCCAGCAAAAGGCCAAAAAGCTCTCGTTTTTTAACAGTTTATTGGCTTCCCGCTCGAAGATCCGATCCAGCATGGCCCTCTTCCAGGCCCCGACCTGCTCAAAATTGACCTTATCGGACAGGGGCAGCTGAAAGGACGCGACCTCGGACTCGGTTAGAAGCCGGTCTTTGGCCAAGAGCTCAGGGGAGATCAAAAGCTCGTTCCCGGCGAAGGCCGAGTAGGCCGAGTAGGGGGAGTTGCCCAAGGCCGGCCCAGTGGGGCCAACCGGGAGAATCTGCCAAAAGGTTAAGCCGGTTTTTTTTAAGAAGTCGGCCAGGCGATGGGCGGCGGGGCCGAAGTCGCCTATGCCGTAGTCGTTGGGGAGGGCGGTGGCGTGAGTCATGAGGCCGGCGGCTCGCCAGCCTTCGGAAAACCTGGACATCAGCGCTCCTTTTTCGGCCTGACCAGACGGAGGGCGGGGCGCCGTTTGGGGGCCCCCGGCGGCTCCTCGTCGCCCGTCGCCGAGCCGTCGGGGGGCGAGGGGGCCTTGACCGTCAGATTGGCCAGGACCTGGCGGATGTCGGGCTTGACCGGCGGAGCCCAGTCGACGTCTTTGCGCTTGCGGCTCATGTAGCCTTACCGCTCCTCGACGAACTGGGCGGATTTGACGCGGTACCCATTAATAATGAGGTAGATTATGACCGACTCTTCCCACTCTTGCGTTGGGGTGAAGTTGTCCATGCGCTTGCGGTACTTGGGAATGAGACGAACGAGTTCGTCCTCGTCCATGGCCAGGATGCGGCGAGCCAGCGATTTTAAGGTGTCTTCCAAAGTCGGCATGACAAACCAGCGCGTGCTCCGGTCCCGCGCGCGAGACCGGTTTGGGGAAATGGCCAAAAAAGGCGGTCGGCCAGGGCGGCCGATAAGGCGGAAGGCCTAATGGCTGGGGCGCTAATAGGGCGGCGCGGCGGCGGGAGGCCAAGCCCTAAGGCCTTGGCCGACCCTAAGGGCCGCGAAAGGCTGGTCAAAGCCTTTAAGGGACGGGCCGCCGGCCCAAAAAAGGCCAGTCGCCATAAAAAAACCAATTCAATTAGAAAAAGAAAAATCGCGAATGAATTGGCAAAAACGTCGGCTCTTAAGGCAAAAAAGAAAGTTAACCGAAATATTTGCGCCAAAAAGGCTAGCCCTCTTTGGAAAGAATGGAAACTTTACGCCAAATGCCCGACTAAAGGGGCGAGAAAAGACGTTCGCCTAAATGGGCGTTTTGGTCTAAGCCGCTTTAATAGCCCATAATATTAAAAATATTTAGGTTATTTAAGCCATTAAGGTCTGGCGTAAGCGCTCTTCCACTGCGGTCAGGGCCGGGCCAAATGGGCCAGACCCGGCCAAAAGCCGGCAAAGGCTCTTCCTTGATCTAGGGCCTTAATTGAAAGTATACTGGCCAAGCGCTAAGATTGCAAGGGCAAGGCTCTTTGGCCAGGGAGTTTAAATTTGGCGGTCGCGGTTTTTTCGCGGCTTCGCCAGATTTAGCCAAAGCGGAAATCTTGGCGGCGGCGGAAATCTAGGCGTCTTAACCGCCGCGGCCTTGGCGCCGGCGTTAAGGGCGGAAAATGGTTTAAAGGCCAAATTCTTTTTTGCGATTTTAGGCTCGCCTTAGGTCTTAACCAATGTAAAAGGAGCGAGCCAGTCGCCTAAAAACCTCAATCCACTGGAGCTACGGGCGAAATCCCAAAAAACTTATCGCGCAGAGTTGGGAAGAGCGATTCTTCCCTGCTCCCTATTTTTAAAGTAGCTAAATCAAGGCCATTAATAAAGTTAAAAAACGTCGTTTAGGTGGAAATAAGTTTTTATTTTGACCGGCCTGGGGCGACTTTCGAGGATCAAGGGAGGCGACATGGTTCCCCTTGTGGGGAATTATCTTCGGTCTAGCGAGGTTTGGAAATGGCGGACGAAAGCAAAAAAGCGTCCAGTTTCTTAAAAGTCGATTGGAACGGCTTGACTAGCGAGGCGGTGGGCCCGGCGGGCCTTAGCCCCGACGACCTGGCCTCCTTAAAGGGGCCTCTGGCCGCCGCCTTAAAGGACGTCTGGAACCAGCGGAAAAAAGGGAAGCTGGCCTTTTGGGATCTTTCGGCCGATCGGCGATTGGCCCAAGAGAGCAAAAAGCTGGCCGCCTGGGGTCGGAAGAAATTTCAGGACGCGGTGGTTTTAGGCATTGGCGGCAGCGCCCTAGGGGCCTCGGCTATTTTCACGGCCTTAAAGCCCTTAAACCATAACCGGCTCTCGGACAAGAAAAGGGGCTGGCCGCGCCTTTGGGTGGCCGACAACGTCGATCCCGAGGGGTTCGCGGCCCTTTTGGAGACCTTGGACCCCGAGACGACCATTTTTAACGTCATTTCCAAAAGCGGGGCCACGGCCGAGACCATGAGCCAGTTCATGATCGCCTACGACTGGCTGAGAAAGCGCCTCAAAAAGCCCACCTTGGCCGACCATCTTTTGGTGACCACCGACCCGGAAAGTGGGGTCTTAAGGAAGATCGTCGAGGCTAAAGGCTTACTGGCCTGGCCCGTGCCCCAGGCGGTGGGGGGCCGCTTTTCCGTCCTTTCGGCCGTGGGCCTGGTGCCCCTGGCCTTGGTCGGGGTCGACGTGGCGGGGCTTTTGGAAGGGGCCGCGGCCGCGGCCGCGGACGGCCTCAAACCCCCGGCTAGCAACAAGGCGGCCATCTTGGCCGGCCTCAACTGGCTCATGGCCGCCAAAAAAGGCCGCGGATCTTTGGTTTTAGTCCCCTACGCCGACTCCTTGGCTAAAGTGGCCGACTGGTTCAACCAGCTGTGGAACGAGTCTTTGGGCAAAGCCCACAAACTGGACGGCTCGCCCAACCAGGCCGGCCAGACGGCCCTAAAGGCCTTAGGGGTCACCGACCAGCATAGCCAGCTGCAGACGTGGATGGAGGGGCCCCAGGACAAGACCGTCATGTTCTTGGGGGTGGAAGAGTTCAGGACCGACCTGACCATCCCGGCCATCTTTAAGGAGTACGAGGCCCTGGCCTACTTAGGCGGCCAGACTTTGGGCTCTTTATTGGCCAGCGAGCTGAAGGGCACGGCCCAGGCCCTGACCGAAAACGGCCGGCCCAACCTTTCCTTGAGCCTGCCGGCCGTGACTCCCCAGGCGGTGGGCTATCTCATCCAGACCTTGGAGATGGCCACGGCCATATCCGGGAGCCTTTACGGGGTCGACCCCTTAGACCAGCCCGGGGTGGAGCTGGGTAAGAAGTTCACCTACGGCCTCATGGGCCGGGCCGGGTTTGACGACTTTTTAAGCCGCTACGAACAAGGCTCGCGAGCCAGGAAAAAATATATTCTCCCGTGAGCTCGAACTTGGCAATCCGGGCTGAGGGGGGAGGGCCCCCTCCCCCCCCG
>JAITIH010000021.1 GCA_031279525.1 Deltaproteobacteria bacterium
GTTTAAGTCGCCCCTTAAATTTCCCAAAAGCCCTTGGCTTTTCCGCTGGCCCCATTAAGCGCGGCCGTGGCCGCGCGACTGCGATTTTTATGGAAATTCGCCGCCACCGCGGATTAACGTATTACGCCTTCGAGATCCTGGCTCCCTACCCCCGCTTAAAGCACGGGGTTTTCGCCCGCTACGGCCCGCCGGAGACGGGCGGGGAGCTGACCTTCTCTTTTAGGCCTGATCTGCCCGCGCCAAAAGTTTTGACCAGCCTTTCTCTCGCCGAAGAGGCCCTAGGGCTGGGCCCGGCCCTGATGGTCGGGCAAACCCACTCGGCCAACGTTTATTACGGCGAGCCGGCTAGAGCCGGCCGGCCCCGCGGGCCCCAAGATCTCCCCCAAGGCTACGACGCCTTGGTGGCCATGCCCGGCCAGAGCCTCTTGATTAAGCTAGCCGACTGCCAAGGCGTTTTACTGTTCCACCCTAAAACCGAGGCTTTAGCCTTGGTTCATAACGGCTGGCGCGGGACCCGCCAGAATATCCTCGGAAAAACCGTAAAATTCCTCTCCGAGCGCCTATTCGTCCCCCCGGCCGAGCTGGTGGCCGCCGTCTCCCCGTCTTTGGGGCCCTGCTGCGCCGAGTTTTTAGGCTACCGGACCGAGCTGCCCGAGGAGTTCTGGCCCTATCAAAACCCGGCCAACCACTATTTCGATTTTTGGGCCATCGCCAAGGCCCAGCTGGCCGCGGCGGGATTAAAGCCCGAAAGCGTCCAGGTCGCCGGTCTCTGCACCAAATGCCACCCCGACTTCTACAGCCACCGCCGAGGCGATAAAGGCCGCTTCGCCTTTATGGCCGGGGTCAGCCCGAACCCGGTTTCATGAGCGGCCAAAACGGTCGCGCTCGTTCGACGGCTTAAGCGACGGCTTAAGAGGCGGCCCCCAAGGCGATGGCCTAAGCCCTCGACGGCCTTAGAGGCGCCCCCTAAGGGCGGCCCCTTGACGAGCCTTTTTTGGCGGGGCGGATAATGGCCCCGCGATCTTCCAAGCGATGGGCGGTTCCCATGGTCGATAGCCAAACGACGATAGCCTTAACCGAGGCCGTGGCCGTGGCCCAAAGGGGCCAGAGCCTTTTTCAGCTGACGGTCAAGGTCGCCCCCGACCCAGCCTGGGCCAACCCTGGCGTTCTAGCCAAGCTTCGGGCTTGGGAGCCGGCCCCAAAGGCTTACCCCTTGTTGGACCGACCCTTTACCCCGCACCTTTACCGGCCGGATTTAGGGGAGCTGAGCTTTCTGATCCGGCCGGTCGGGCCCGGGACCAGGGCCCTGGCCAGCCTTCGGCCCGGCGCCCAGGTCCGCTTGACCGGCCCATTGGGCCGGGGCCTGGCCGACCTGGACCCGAACTTCGTAAGCCGGCCCTTGTACCTCGTAGCCGGCGGGGTGGGCCTCGCCCCCATGGCTAACCTCTTGGCCGCCCAAAAGGCCCCGGCCCGGCTTTTTTACGGGGAAAGGCGCGGCCAGGACCTGATGGACCGCGATTACCTCGCCTCTTTCGCCCCCGACTTCGCGGCCGCCGCTCAAGACGGCCAAGGCTACGGGGAAAAGGGCTTAGCGACCGATCTTTTGGTCAGGGCCTTGGCCCAAGAAAAGCGGGCCATTTTCGCCTGCGGCCCGCCGGGCCTTTTAGCCGCTCTGGCCCCTTTGGCCAGAAAGCTCGGCCTTCGCTACTTCGCCGCGGTCGAGGCCTTTATGGCCTGCGGGCTGGGAGTCTGCCTTTCCTGCGCCAAGGCCTTAACGGGCGGGGCCAGGATCCGGCTCTGCCAGGACGGGCCGGTGGTCGACGGCCTGAGCTTAGACTGGAGCGCCCCATGACCCCGAACCTGGCCGTCCGCTTAGGGCCCTTGACCCTCAAAAACCCGGTGATGGCCGCCTCGGGGGTCTTTGGCTACGGCCTAGAGCTTTTAGAGTTCTGCCCCCCGGAAAAACTAGGGGCCGTGGTCTGCAAAGGCCTAAGCTTAACCCCCTGGGCCGGGAACCCCGGGCCCCGGGCGGTCGAGGCCGCCGGCGGCCTGGTCAACGCCATTGGCCTGGAAAACATGGGGGTTAAGGCTTTCGTCGAAAAGGCCCTCCCGCCGTTAAAGGCCAGGGGGGCCACGGTCGGGGCCAACCTCATCGGCCAGACCCCGGAAGACTACGCCGCCCTAGCCCAGATTCTCTCCCAGACGGCGGTGGACTTTTTAGAGCTAAACGTCAGCTGCCCCAACCTGGCCCAAGGGGGGTTGGCCTTTGGCGCGGATCCCGAGGTCGCCGCCCGCTTGACCGAGGCCGCCGTAAAAGCGGCTGAGGGCAAGCCAGTCCTAGTCAAGCTGCCGCCTTTGGTCGCGGACGTGGCTTTATTGGCCATAAGGGCCATTGAGGCGGGGGCTGCGGCCGTCTCCTTGGTCAACTCGGTCCCGGCCTTAGTCGTCGACGCCAAAACCCGCCGGGCGGCCTTAGGGCGCCTAACCGGCGGCCTGTCCGGCCCCCCGATAAAACCTTTGGCTTTGCGGCAAGTCTGGCTTTGCAGCCAGGCGATTAAAGCCCCGGTGGTGGGCTTAGGCGGGATCTTCACGGCCGAGGACGCGGCGGAGTTTATCGTGGCCGGGGCCACGGCCGTCCAGATTGGCACGGCCATCCTGGCCGACCCCCGCTCGCCCTTAGCCATCTTAAAAGGCCTAGAGGAATTTTTCGCGGCCGAGGGCCTACCCGACGTCGAAAGCTTACGTGGCTCCTTAAAAGGCCCTAACGACCCTTAAAAACCCCTGGCCAAAAAAAAGCCCTTATTTAAGGCCCATCGCCTTGAAAGCCCCTGGCCAAAAGGCCCCTAAACAGGATCGCCCGCCCCGCCTCCTTTATGGGCCTTTTGGCTTAGGCCAGAGCCCCCCCTTGACCTGGGGTCCCTTAGGGCTAGAAGTCGGCTCGAGCCTTTTTGCCCGGACTTAAGGCCTCTCGCCCTTTATGGGCCTTAAAAAGAACTAAAAATAAGCAGATCAGGACTCTTTTTCTCTTTTTATTTTTTATTTGACAACTGGGCCAAATCGGCAATATAATTTAGCGTTCAACATAAAGCTTAGCCAGGCTCTCCGATCTTTAAAGATCGCTTTCTTTTTTTTGGCCGCGCGTTTTTGGCTTTTTGGCGAAAGCTTGGCTAGGCCCTATCGAACCGAGGAAAATTTTTCTTTTTTCTCTTTCGTAACCATATTATTCTTAGCGACCATTTTTCGTGGCTATCTTTAAGTCCCATAATTAGCCGCGATTATAATCCCTAAAAACCGGTCGCGCGCTAAGGCGCGTTTTTACGCCCTCCGGCGTTTGAAAGGCTTCCCATGGAAAATAACCAAGAAGGGGCGACTCCCCCCACCTCGGCCGAAAAAAAACCCGACCTTACTAAAAAAGGCCCTGGCGGCGGTTCGGGCGGCGGCCCTGGCGGCGGCCCTGGCGGCGGCCCTGGCGGCGGGTCGGGCGCCGGCCCTGGCGGCGGGTCCAAAACCGGCCTTTACGTTTTAGTCGCGGCGATAGTCGTCGCTGTCCTCGCCGTTGGCGGGTTCTTTTACATCCAAAACAAATTTTCCGAGGAGGCCTACCAAACCTTCGCCACGGCCATGAACAAGGCCATCGCCCAACCGTCCCAATGGTCGTCCGCCTCCCATGACTTTTCGCTCCTCAAAAAGACCCTGACCGTTAACGAGGTCAAAATCGTCTTTAAATTCAAGGGCCCCAACTGCGACGGCGAAAGCTGCCTGACCCCCATTACGTTTAACGTGGCCAAGGTCCAAATCGTAAAGGGCTTGCGCCTGGCCTCGCTCGAATCGATTTTTGGCCTGACCGACTGGCGGAATCAGCCGGAGACGCCCATCGCCGAGGATTTGACCCTGTCCGGGGTGAGCGCGTCCTCCAACTCCTTCGTGGGCGACTTTAACCTCGGCGTCGACGGCGTCGCCTTCGCCGGTTTGACGCTTAAGGCCGTCGCCGACGAAAAGGCCAAAGGCGCGGTTAGCTTCGTCAAAAACGCCCGAGCCAGCGGCTTTTCCGTGGACGGCCTAAACCTTCGCTACAACGCGTCGCCCAGCGACGGCTCCCCCAAGGCCCTTCGAAGCGTCGCCGTCGCGGTCGGACATTACGACGTCCAAAACCCCCGCTTGGCCGAGGAGGCCAAAGACCCTTCTAGCCCTTTGTATTTACTAGAACTCTTCGGCCTATCCTTCGACGAGTCTAAGGCCGCCGACGTAAAGATCCACTTCTCGACCGTCGACGGGAATGGCGCGTTAGCCGTCGCCGAGGCCACGCAGAGTGGGGTCCGTTCCAAGGGCGTGGTCGACGCCTTTGGCGTAAAGGGCGTCTCCATGTCGGTCGACGCGACCGAGGCGAAAAATCGCTTGGTCGCCTTTAAGCTCGACTCGCTTGCGACCTCAGGCTTAGACTACTCGGCCTTTTTGGCCCAAGCCTGGCCTCATTTGGAAGAGTTCGCGGCCGACGCCATAAAGAGCTACGATTTTGACCTGGCGGAAATTAATCGCTTGTTCGACAAAATCTACTCCATAGGTAACCTCTTGACCCTGCCTTACAACCTGGGAGGCGCCTCTTACGAAGGCTTTGAACTCGCCATAGAGGACTCCTTCGTCATTGGCTCGAAAAAAGGCTCGATTAAAGGACCATACAAGGCCGGCAAGATCCCGCCGAGCCAAGCCTTTGGCTTTGACTTATACTTAAACCTGCCCAAAACCGTCAACGTCTTTGAGGCGAGCGATTTTATCCAGAAAGCCTACTCTTTTGGCCAATCTTTCGGCCAAACCGAGTTCAGCTCCACCTACGAGGTCAAGGGCTCATACGTCCCCGCCTCGGGCGAATACGATGGGATTAGCGATCTAAAGGTCTCAAACCTCATCGATTTATCAGTCGAAGGGTCTTTCGTCGGCTTTACCGAGTCCCTGATCGACGCCCTAAACGCAATTCCCCTCTACGACGCCATGGCCATCATGTCGGTGGAGGGACTCGTCGATATTGGGCTCAATAAGCTCGTCTTGGAAATCAAAGACCGTTCCTTCCTAGACAAGCTAATCGCCTACGTCGCCAAGGAGGAAGGCAAATCCGTCGAGTCGGTCCGCCAAGACCTCGTGAATAACGTAACCGAGGGACTCTTGCCCCTGTACCTGGCCGGAAGGGGCGTGTCCAACGGGATGGACGTGGCCGCCGAGGTCCGCGATTTCCTCAATAACCCAAAATCCTTAGCCTTTGGCCTCGCCCCCAAAAAGACCTTTGGCGCCAAAGACGTTTTGGCCGCGCCTAACCAAGCGGCGATTCTAACGGCTTTAGGCTTAAACGTCGCCGTCAACGGCCAAGCGCCCGTCTTCTTCGAATGGGGCCTCGCGACAAGGCCCGCCATCCCGGAAGGCTCCGTCATAGAGGAAGAGGACCTCTTCGACCTCGAGGGAAATTGACCTTGAAAAGCCCCCGGCCCTGGCCTCCGGCCAGAGCCCGCCATAGCCGGGTCAGGGCCTCTTAGCCCCCATGTCC
>JAITIH010000083.1 GCA_031279525.1 Deltaproteobacteria bacterium
CAAAAGAAGCGATTCGCCTCCTCGAAAGCTCTTTTTTTGGCTTGGCCAAAACTGGGCGCCAAGGAAGCGACGGCGTCGCTGGCTTTATAAATTTTTGACTTTTTCCGAGCCAAGCCCAAAAATATTTTTCAGCTGACTAAAAATCTGGAGGCCGAAAGAGAACGCTCTCTTTCGGCCTTTTTGATTTTTTGCCGATTGGTTTTGCCGACGAACGCGCCCGCTAAGGCTTTTAAGAGCAGATTTTCAGCCAGTTTTTTCGCGCCGCCATTTAGCTAAGCCAGCCGTAAACGTCGGCATGATGCGCCGCCGGCGAAAGCGTCGCCAACTTAAACTTAGCCCAAAGACCCCGCGTCGACGCTTTCTGGCCGGCCATTTTCTTTAGCCGTTTTCAAATGGCCATTTTCCAAAGATAAAGGAGGCTCCGCCGTGACTAATCTAGCCTCCGAATTAGCCCCCAATTCGACGTACGCCCTATCGCCGCAGGAAGCGAGGTTCTCCTCAAAGCGCTCCGAGGACTATGGCCGGCCCAGGCCGCGCCGGATCATGGCCAGCTTTAAGGACCAGACCCCAGTCATCGCCATAGAAAGGGCCGTCTTCTTCACTAAGTCCATGCGCCAGACCGAAGGCCAACCGTTAACCCTAAGCTGGGCCAAGGCCCTTAAAAACATAGCCGAGAAAATCACCTTCCGGATCGCCGAAGGCCAACTTCTGGCCGGGCGAGCCGGCCAGCCTGGCCGCCACGGGATCCTCTACCCGGAAATCGACGAAGACTTTTACACCCCCCTGGAAAACCTCCGCCAAAGGGCCAAGAACGCTTTTCGGATCGCCGAGGCCGACGCCAAGGCCATGGCCACGGAGGAGGCCTCTTACTGGAAATGCAAAACCTTCCACGAAAGGCTAAACCTGGCCCTGCCACCGGATTTAAGGGGCGTGACCTACGCCGACGACTTGGGCCTTAAGTCCAAATTCGTGGTCAGCGAGACCAGCTCCTACCGGTCGGCCTCGCAGTGGGTCCACGACTACGAAAAAGCCTTAAAGCGCGGCTTCGTGGACCTGCGAAAGGAGATGGAGGAACGGCTTTTGGCCCTGGACCCGGCTAGCGTAATCGATCAGGTCGAGAAAAAACCTTTTTACGAGGCCGCGTTCCTCGTGGCCGAGGCCATCGTCCTCTGGGTCGGCCGTCACGCGGATTTGGCCAAAAAACTAGCCGTAAAGGAAACCGACGAGGCTAGGAAAGCCGAGCTTTTAGAGATCGCCGCCATCCGCGAGCGGGAGCTGGCCTACCCAGCCCAAACCTTTAGGGAGGCCGTCCAGTCCCAGTGGTTCGTCCAACTTTCCTCCCGCCTAGAGCAGAAGGCCAACGCCGTCATTTCTAATGGCCGCCTGGACCAGCGCCTCTACCCCTATTACTTAAGCGGCCTAAGAAAAGGGTCCCTTAACGACCAAGGGGCCAAGGAGCTTTTGGAGCGCCTGTGGGTGGAGATGGCCCAGTTCGTGGACCCGCGCGTCAACCCCACGGGCGACGGGTTTAACGAGGCCTACGCCCACTGGGAGGCGATGACCATTGGCGGCCAAACCCGCGAGGGCTTAGACGCCGTAAACGAGCCCACCTATCTCTTTTTGGAGTCCAAAATCGAGTTCCCCCTAAACTACCCGGACCTGGCCGCCCGGGTTCACGCCCGGAGCCCCCAAAGGCGCCTTCTGGAAGTGGCCAGGGCCATCCAGGACGGCTCGGGCTTTCCTAAACTGATTAACGACGAGGAAATCGTCCCCCTCTACGCCGCCAAAGGGGCCCCCATGGCCGAGATTTTAGACTACGCCGTCTCCGGCTGCGCCGAGGCCCGCATGCCCAACCGGGACGCCTACGCCCCGGGCCGCGTCTACGTCAATTTCCCGGCCGCCCGGGAAATGACCCTCCATAACGGCCGGCTTCTTAAGCGCGGCCAGGCGGTCATTGGCCTTGAAACCGGCGACCATTCCGCTTTTAGGGATTTCGAGGAGTTTTACAAAGCCTATAAGGCCCTGCGCCTAAACCTTTTGAACAAGGCCATGGCCCAGCGACGCCTGGTCGATGGGCTAAGGCCAAAGCGCGTCGCCACCCCCTTCGCCTCGCCGCTCCACGACCTATGCGTCAAGGAAGGCCAGGATCCGCAGTCGCCCAAAATCGCGGGGGGCTTTGACATTTCCTATTTCGAGTTTTTGGGCTCCGGCACGGCGCTCGATAGCTTAGCCGCCGTCAAAAAACTGGTCTACGAGGAGCGAAAAATCCCGATAGGCCAGCTCGTCGCGGCCTTAAAGGCCGACTTTGAGGGCTTTGAGACCGTCTTGGCCCTTTTGAAAGGAGCCCCCAAATACGGCAACGCCGACCCATACGCCGACGACTTAGCCCGGGACTTAGACTACATTTCCCAGAAAAGGGCCGCGAGGGCTTCCCAAGAAAGGGGGATCCACGTCGACCTACGCTACGCGCCCATCGCCTCCCACGGGCCATTTGGCCGGGTCATTTCGGCCACCCCCTACGGCCGGAAAGCCTTCACCCCTCTTTCCGACGGGTCCTCGGCCTCCCACGAGGCCGACCGCCAAGGGCCCACGGCGGTCTTTTTGAGCGACCACCGCTCAAAAAATTCCCAGCTCCTAAACCGAGCCTCAAGGCTTTTGAACGTGAAGCGCTCCCCTGGCTGCGTGGCCGGCGAGGCCGGGGCCCAGAAAATCGTCGACCTTATCCGGGCCTTTTGCGACCTAAAACTCTGGCGCGTCCAGGTTAACGTCATGAACCGCCAAACCTTGTTGGAGGCCCAGGCCAACCCCGAGGCCTGGCCCGGGCCACTGGTCCGGGTGGCCGGCTACAGCGCCTATTTTAGCGACCTTTCGCCGGACCTACAGTTCGATGTCGTCGAAAGGTCCGAGCGCGATTGGTTTTAGCCGCCGTGACCGCCGAAAAGCCATTCGCCCCTGGCCTTGAGGCTAGCGGGGTCGTCTTTAACGTCCAAAAGTTTAGCCTCCACGACGGCCAAGGGCTAAGGACCTTAGTTTTTTTCAAGGGCTGCCCGCTCCGCTGCCAATGGTGCTCAAACCCCGAGTCCCAGAGCCCATGGCCCGAATTGGCCGTCAACCCGGCCTTGTGCTTAGGCCCTAGAGCCTGCGGCCGGTGCCTTTCGATCTGCCCGGCGGGAGCCATCGCCGAAAGGGAAGGGGCCATCGCCTTTAACCGAGGCCAATGCGCCCAGTGCCTCGCCTGCGCCAAAGAGTGCCCGACCGGGGCCAGGTTCGTTTACGGCCGCCGCCTGACCGTCTTAGAGATTGTCCAGAAGGTGGAAGAGGACTCAGTCTTCTACCAGCGCTCAGGCGGAGGCTTGACCATAAGCGGCGGGGAGGCCCTAGGTCAGCCGGCGTTTGCCTTAGAGCTTCTTAAGGAAGCTAAAAAAAGACGCCTAAACGTGGCCTTGGAGACCTCCGGGGCCTATGGCTTCGAGACCCTGGCCCAGGCGGCTCTCTACGTGGACGAGCTTTTTTACGATCTAAAGCACTGGGACGAGGCGGCCCACCTAAAGGGAGTCGGCCTGGGCAACCGGGAGATTGTCGCGACCTTAAGGCGACTGGCCCGGGAGTTCCCCCAAAAGAAAATCGTGGCCCGCGTCCCGGTCGTCCCGGGCTTTAACGACAGCCTTAGCGACCTAAAGCGGATAAAGGCCCTGGCCCCGGTCAATAAAGACGGCCAGGCCGCGGTCGAGTTTTTGCCTTACCACCGCTTAGGCGAAATCAAGTACGCCTTCCTCGGCCGCCCTTACCCCTATAAAGGGGTCAGGCCCGACCAAGCCAAGTTCGAGTCCTTAAAGGACGAGCTGGTAGGCTAAGGGCCCTGGCTTGGACGAAAGAGCCGGCTGAGGCCATGGGACCGGCCCATGCGAAGGGGTCGACCGGGCCAATTGGCGGCCATGGCGGCCATGGGGATCCTGGCGATCGCCTTGGGGCGCCGAGCGCCCCGAAGGTCTAGACGCGACTTTAAATAGTTAAAGAATAAAACGGCCAGCCGAAGCCTTTGGCGAGGCTTAACGCGGTTAACGACGCGTCTCCATTTTATGGCGCGACTACGGGCCTAAACTTATCCAACTCATCGCTTATCCGTAAGGCGAGCTTTACGGCCGGGGCGGCTATAAGCTTAGCGTCATCAAACTCCATTTTGGCCATCGAAAGCTCGGCTAAGCTCATTTCCATTAACCCCGGAACGCAATCGCGGAGCGACTGGCCAGCCGCGGCGAAATGGCTCTAGGCCTTTATGGCCGGGGTCAAAACTACGCTGGCCCTCTTGTTGGCCTCGACGACGCGCTCGCGCGCCAACGACAAATCGGCCAGACTCAACGATTGAAACGCACTCCCGATATTTTGGAGACCTCCGCTGGCCTCGGCCATGTAAACCGCGGCCTTTTTAGCCTGGTCGATAACGGGGCCAACTTTTTTTTCAGCCGCGGCCAATAATTCCCGAACCTTAAAAATTTCCTCGGCGGTTAAGCCTTTAAGGTCTGGGTCAAGGCCATCGTGAACTTCCAAGGCCTTCTCGAAGCCCTCAGCCACGTTTTTGGCTTCCTCCAAATAGGCCTCAATTTTTAAAGGATCGGCATACGTCAAATTCACCCCGCGCCAGGCGGGCTTAGCCTTTGCCTCGCCAATAGCTTCTTCCAGCTCGCTAGCGGCCTTTAACGCGTCATTTCTTTCGTCCACTCTAAGATTTTTGAAATTCGCGAGGTCTTTTTCATGCGCTTTTGATATTCTTAGGGCGTTAGCTGAAATAGGCGCCTGCTGGACGTTTCTCCCTATTATGTCGTAGACGGTCAAGCCGGTCCGCCCATAAACGGCCGACACGACGTTAACGTATTCGCTCAAGCGCCCTCGAACTTTTTTGTATCGATCTCGCTTAATCTGGTGATCGGAGCTTTTTTGGGGCTCCCGCATTTCGCAGCGGGCCCTAATCGACGCCATGGCTTGCGGCCAGGTCGACCGTTGGGCCTGCAGCGGCATGAGATACTCCCCCAGACCCACGGCCTCAAGGCGGGATTTCACCGCCTCAAGGGCGGCCTGTTTTTCGGCCACGAATAAGACGGTTTTCCCGTCCGCCAAGGCCGCGGCGATGGCGTTAACGATCGTTTGGGATTTACCGCTGCCCGGTGGCCCCTCGATAGCTAGGTTCCGATCGTCTTTAAGGTCAATGAGGATGGAGGCCTGGGAAGAGTCGGCGTCAAGGACGAACCCTGGAATCTTCGCCTCGAACTCGGGCCGCTCCACTTCGTAGTCCAACGCGTATGAGCCTGCCTGACCGTCCCCGCCCAGAACGAAGTCCCGAATAAGGGGGAGATTTTCGTAATCGTGAACGCCATCCGCCAAATCCATGTACATGCTCATCCGGGCGGATGGGAAAAGACCTAAAATCGCTTGCCGGCTGACCCGCCAATTATTGTGCTGGGCCACAGCCTGAGAAACTTCCTTAAAATAATTCTCTAAAAGAGGCAACCCGTTCTTGTCGAGCCGCAAAGTCGGAAATTCCAGGCCAAATTGGAGCCTCATCTTCTCAGCTAAAACGAAATTGCCTTCCCCTTCCCCCTCGTCGGACTCCAAGATAAACTCCGCCCCACTTCGGCCGTCTTTTTTCGACAGGCGAACCGACGCCAATATTAGGGGCGAAAGTATTTTTTCCCGATCCTCGCTCCACTCCAAAAAGCCAAAGGCGGCCTTTAGGGCGTTAATGCCAGTCTCTTCTTCCGCCAGGCGACATTTAGACATTAGGGCCTTAAGCTTCCTGTCCATGTCGGAGGGGAGTAGGAGCGTCTGGATGTATTTTCTTGAACGGACGTTCGAGGGGGCGGGGCCATTTTCAAACGGCAGCTCGTAATTGGGGTTTACGCCATTGTTTAGGGCGTGCTGAATTAAGGAAAAATGGTCTTTTTTCTGCCTTGGCGGTAAGCCTCGAGCCAGGCGAACGCGATCGATTAACCTCTTTTCGATCTCGTCGTTAATGGCGAGGAGATCCGCCTGGCTAGCCCCTTGCTTGACCGGAATCTTGGAATCTCTAAGGTACTCCTCATCGGTCAGCCTGGCCGCGTGCATGGCCAACGTAAAGTCTTCCGTCAGTTCTTCGGGCGGGGCGCCAGTCATCGGCGGGAGGGGCTTAAAGCGCAGACGTTCCCCTTGGTATAGGCAATGGGCCAGAGTCTCGGGCGAGGCGTCGACCGCCCTGACCAAGCTGTTTGAGCGATCGGAGAGCTTGGTTCCAATCAAGGGGTTGCGACGGGTTAGGTCCAAAAGCTTCTTTCTTAGTCTGTCTATCTTTAGGTAAAACTGGCCGCCATTCGCGGAAGGGCTTCCGGGCGTGGGAGGGCTTCCGGGCATGGAAGGGCTTCCGGGCGAGGGAGAGGTCCCATTTTTTGACGGGGGGACCTTTGGAGGCTGGGGTAAAGGCATTTTTTTAAATCGACCAAACCAACGCTACCTTATTTGACCTTAAAAGGCAATTTTTCTTTAATTAATGATTTTTATAACGGTCTCTGATAGAACGCTTTCATGAGTAGCATAGTATAAAACTGCTATTTTAAGCTTAAAAAACAGATTAAAATATTATTATTATTTATTTGTTAGAAGCTTCAATAGCATTAAAGTATTTTTTTATGCCTGTCATTTTAGCGCCTCGACGGCAAAAAATCCAGGAATTTGCCATGGCCTCTATGGCCAATCCGTGAATTCCAGCTCGCCAAAAAAGGCCACCGAAAATCGTAACTATATATAGAGGCCGCCCCCCTCTATCCCTAATTGGCCCTCCCCAAAAAGGGCGCCCCTCGCTTTTGGCTTAAACTAGCGCCTCAAGCTCTAAGCGCGTTCTCGCGCCTAAGCCTTTAGGCCATAGGGCTTTAAAAAATTATAGGCCCGGCCAGCCCACGCCCCGGCCATCGTCCGATAAGGGACTCGCCCCTTTTTTGGCGGACGGCTTTTTGGCTTCCTTGGCCTTTTTGGCCGATTTTAGCCTTAGGCGGCCTAAATTGGAGTCGCGTTTTGGGACCGTTTTTGGGGATCTTAAAAAAAATGGCCTTAAGGGCCTAAAAAACCCTGTTTTCGAGTCTTCGGCCGGCCCGTTTTCGGGCCCTCCTAGCCAAAAAAACTTAAATTTCCAGAAAAAAATATTTGTCAATAAACTAAAGCCTTGAAATTATTCGATTTTTTTCTTAATTTTTTTATTGAAATTGAAATTCAGTTTTAGTAAAATGATTTCTAGGTCGACACGACGGACTGTCTGCGAAACAGCCTCCCACCTGTAAGCCAGCCTCCAGAAGTGTTGTCCACACCGGGACCGGGTTAGAGGGAGAAATTCCTGGCTTTTCTCCCTCTAACCTTTATTTTTGCCCAAAAACCAAAAAGGGCTAGCCCCGGCCCAGAAATCCCGCCCACTAGCCCCGCGTCTCCCTCGCCAATCCCCGCCAAAAACTAGCCCTCTCTTTTAAGTTCTTTATTTTTTAGAGCTTTTAAACTAAAATAATTTTAAAGCCGAGGCGATTTCCCTGATCTTAGCCCATATGTTTAACGGCCTTTAGGGAAAAAAGTCGCCGCGGCTAAAAAGGCTTCGGACCAAAGCGCTTTTGGCCTTAGCGCGTTTTACCCATTTGGCCTCAGCGCGCCTTGCCCATTTGGACTTAGCTCTAACGGACTTGGCCCTTTTCTTTTTGGCTTTTTCGGCTAAGGCCCATGGCTAAAAAAATTTCTGGCCCTCGCCCTTTAGGCTTTTTTTGGCCGATCGCCCTAAACGCGAGAGGCCTTCCGTCCGAGCGCCGCTCGCCCCGCCTCGCCGTTTCCCGGACGGCTTTGGTTTAGTCGCCGCCTCGTTTTTTGGTTGAATAAAACGCCGCCTGGAGGCCTCAATGCTCTGCCCCAAGTGTGGATACAACAGTTACGACTTCCTCGCCAACTGCCCCAAGTGCCGCAAGGACTGGTCCGCGGTCCGTCGCCAGCTGTTCCTGACCAGCCCCGTCCCCGGGGCCGTGGACTTCTTCGCCATTATAGGGTCCCATGGGGCGGGCCAGGCGTCCCCGCAGGCCGGCGGCTTCGCCGATTCCCTAAACCACCCGCCGCCGCCTTACCTGGGGGGAGACGGCTACTTGGGCGTCGAGGTAGTCTCGCCCGAGCCCCAGTCGCCGACCGACTTTCCGCCGCCAGACCCCTATAAGACCATAGAGGACTACGGGACCTCGGCTCCGCCGGATCCCTATAAGACCATAGAGGACTACGGGACCTCGCCTCCGCCGGATCCTTTACGGACCCTTGTCTCGCCTTTCCCGGGTTCGCAGCCGCCGCCCCAGGCCCCGCCTATGGCCCCGACTATGGCTCCACCTCAGGCCCCGACTATGACCCCGCCTATGGCCCCGCCTATGGCCCCGCCTATGGCCCCGCCTATGGCCCCGCCTATGGCCCCGCCTATGGCCCCACCTATGGCCCCGACTATGGCCCCGCCTATGGCCCCGACTATGGCCCCACCTCAGGCCCCGACTATGGCCCCACCTCAGGCTCCGCCTCCGCCGCCCGACTTGGAACCCATGGTCTCGGTGGAGCCGGACATTAGCGATCTAATGGCGGAGCCCAGCGTGGAGGATGTCTCGCCGGCCGGCTCCGCCACCCCGGTGGACGTGGACGTTTTCACCGACGAGCCCAACGAGATGGAAGTCGAGGTCGAGGCGGCCCCTGAGGTCATCGAGCCCATAGAGGCCATAGAGGCCGATGTGGCCGATGTGGCCGATGTGGCCGCCCCGATAATTGAGGCCTCGCCTTTGGACGACGTCTTCGAGCAGCCGGGAGTCGGCCCCGCGGCCACCGCGGAGGAGCCCTTGGACTCCATTTTCGACGGCCCCGACTTTGAGTCCTTGGCCCCGGAGCCGACCTTGGCCCCGGACGCCACCGCCCCGCCTTCGCCGACGCCGCCTCCGGCCCCGCAGGCTCCGCCACCCCCGCCCGCGCCACCCGCGGCCCCGCCGCCGCCGCCCCAGCCGCATATGGTTAAGATGGAGGCCCCCGAAAACGCCAGCCCCATCAATCAGATCCGCGACGTCTTGAAAAACACCGGGGACCTGCCGGGCCAGCGGATTAAGCCCCAGGCTCCGAGCGAGACCTTTATGGTTAGCCCTGGGACTTTGGAAGTCATGACCGAAGAGGACGACACACACGCCCTAGCCCGGCGGTCGGCCGCGGCCCAAGAAGAGCCCGACTTGGACGACCTGGACTTTGGGCCGACCGACGAGAGCCTTGACGCCGATCTGTCCGAGGGGGTCGACTTCGACGGCTTAGACGGTCTGGACGACGACGAGTGAAAGGCAAAGACTCCAACTTAAGCGAGGCCCATCTGGCCTCGGCCTTGGATAAGATAGTTTTTCCCCTAGACGGAGGCCTTGAGGAGTCTTTAGCCTGGGCCGCGGAGTTAGGGGACCTGGTCGGGTGCCTTAAAATCGGCTTGGAGCTCTTCGTGGCCGCAGGCCCCGGCGCGGTCGCGGCCGTCAAAAAAAAGGCCCCCAAAGCCAAAATCTTTTTGGACTTAAAGCTCCACGACATCCCGGCCACCATGGCCAAGGCCGCCGCGGCCGCGGCCTCTTTGGGGGTCGATCTTCTAACCGTCCACGCCCAGGCCGGGCCCGAGGCCTTAGCCGCCGCGGCCGCGGCGGCTAAACCCGCCCAAACCCTGGCCGTGACCGTTTTGACCAGCCTTAGGCCCGAAGCCTTTCCGGAGCTGGCCCCGCCGTTCCAAGAGCCAGGGCGCTGGGCCTTGGCCTTAGCCGAAAGGGCTCTAGTCGCCGGTTGCCAAGGTCTCGTGGCCTCGCCCCAAGAGGTCAAGGCCATAAGGCTAAAGCTGGGGCCTGGGCCTTTGTTGGCCGTCCCGGGCGTCCGGCCCGCTTGGGCCAAGGTTCAAAGCGACGACCAAAAAAGAGTCGGGTCCCCGGCCCAAGCCGTCCGCGACGGAGCCGACTTAATAGTGGTGGGGCGACCCATCCGCGAGGCCCCGGACCGCCGGGCCGCGGCCCTGGCCGTGGCCAGGGAGACGGCGGCCTAAAACTTTTTGAGGGGAGATTTGAGTTTTCCGTCCTGGCCCGAGTTGGCCGAAGAGTTGCGAGGAGTCGAGCGCCCGGCCCGTTACCTTGGGTCCGAGCCCGGGGCCAACCCCGGGGTCTGGCCCGACGAAAATGGCTTTATTTTAAGGATCGCCCTAGCTTTTCCGGAAGTCTACGAGATCGCCCACAGCCACTTAGGCCACAAAATCCTCTACCACCTGTTTAACGGCCAAAGGGGCTTTTCCGCCGAAAGGGCCTACGCCCCCTGGCCTGACTACGAAAAGCGCCTAGGGCCTAACCGGCCCCTCCGCAGCTTAGAAAGCCGCGCCCCCTTAAGCGACTTTCACGTGGTGGGCTTTTCCCTGCAGTACGAGCTCTCCTACACCAACATCTTAAACATGCTGGCCTTAGGCGGCTTAAACCCCTTGGCCGCCGAGCGGCCCGAGGGGGCCCCCTTGGTCGTGGCCGGGGGGCCGGGGGCGGCCAATCCTGAGCCTTTGGCCGACTTTTTCGACCTGTTTTTCCTAGGCGAGGCCGAGGACTCTTGGCTGGGGGATTTCGCCGTCATTAAAGACTGGGCCAGGGCCAAGGCCCCGAAAGCGGAGCTTTTCGCCCGCCTGGCCGGCCGGCCCGGAGTCTATTTGCCGGCCCTCTACGAGCCCCAATACGAAAAAGGCCGCTTTATAGGGGTTAGGCCATTAGGCCCAGCCGGCCCCAGCGTCCCGCCGGCCAAGGTGGCCAGCCTAAGCCGGGCCCCCTTTCCCCTCTGCCAGATCGTCCCTTGGGTCAAACCCGTTCACGACCGGGTGGTCGTGGAGATCGCCCGGGGCTGCGCCCGCGGCTGCCGCTTCTGCCAGGCCGGCTACCTGTACCGGCCAGTGAGGGAGCGCGGGGCCCAAGAAATCCTCGATCTAACCGAAAAAAACCTTTTGGCCACCGGCTACGACGAGGCGGCCTTCCTATCTCTTTCGGCCGGAGATCACAGCCAGATCGAGCCTTTGGTCGCCTCCTTCATGAACCGCTGGGCCAACTCCAAGGTGGCCTTGTCGCTCCCGTCGTTGCGGGTTAAAAGCCTCTCTCGGGAGTTGGCCAGCCAAATATCCCGGACCCGGAAGACCGGCTTTACCATCGCCCCGGAGGCCGCGACCGCCCGCCTACGAGCCGTGATCAACAAAGACTTAAGCGAAGACGACCTTTTCGCAGCTTGCGAAACGGCCTTTTCCTTAGGCTGGCGAACCATAAAATTGTATTTTATGTCGGGTTTACCCACCGAAACGGACGAGGACCTTTGGGCCATGGGCGACTTGGCCGGCCGACTTAAAAAACTGTCCAAGGCCCAAATTAACCTCTCGGTCGCGACCTTCGTGCCCAAGGCCCACACCCCCTTTCAGTGGCAAAAGGCCTCCTCGGAAGAGGATTGCTCGCGCCGCCTTAAGGCTCTATCAAACCTCGCCAAAAAGCCCGGCCTAGCCTTTCGCTACGGCTCGGCCGAGGCCTCTTTAATCGAGGCCGTCTTGGCCCGGGGCGACCGCCGCTTAGGCCGGGTCGTTCAGGCCGTCTGGGGCTTAGGGGCCCGTTTCGAGGCTTGGAACGAGAACCTTAAAGCCTCGTACTGGAAAGAGGCCCTAAGCCGTCAAGGCTTCGCCGTCCCGGAGCTTTTGGCGGCCAAAGACCCCCATGGCCCCTTGCCCTGGGGCCATTTGGGCCCCAACGTGAGCCAAGACTTTCTCTTAAGGGAGCTAGCCAAGGCCGGCCGGGCCGAGGTCACCTTGGACTGTCGGCAGGGCGGCTGCCAGGGCTGCGGGGCCTGCCAGGCGGTCCCCATGAGCCTAGCCGCGGCCGGGCCGACCGGGCCGGCCTTGGCGGTTAGCCCAGGCCAGGCCTTGGCCGCCGATCCCAGCCAGACCCTAAGCCCGGCGAATCCTTGGGCCCCGTCGGACCTCAATCTAGACCAAAAAAGCCAAAGCTCGGCCC
>JAITIH010000097.1 GCA_031279525.1 Deltaproteobacteria bacterium
AATGATAATATAAATCACTGTTAAAACATCACCTAATATGGGATAGTTGATAGAAGTAGCCAACGCAAATCTGAAAAGTATGGCCTCGGCTTTCGTGGCTCACTCACATTGGGTAACAAACGACGCGACGCTTCGACGTCCGACTAAGGGTTGACAGCCCATAAAATTTCCATGATGATGGTCGAGTAAAAAATTTTTTAAACCAGGCGTTGTAGTACTAAGCGCGACTTATAATTCCATCTTTTAATCCCCAAAGGACGCCAATATGACCAAGGGCCCCGCCTATCTTATGGACGCCAGCGCCTTTATCCACCGAGGGTTCCACGCCATGGGCGGCTTATCCGGCCCTCTTGGCCAGCCCACCGGGGCCATTTTCGGGTACGCCAATTCCCTGTTAAGCCTTATCAAAGACAAAAAACCCGAGCTTTTGGCCATCGTCTTCGATAGCCGAGGCCCGGGCCGTCGCCACGGGATTTACCCTAAGTACAAAGAAAACCGCGGCCCCATGCCCGACGACCTGGCCCAACAGCAGGCCCCCATCCGGGAGCTGACCGAGGCCTTGGGCCTGTATTCCCTGGAAAAGGAAGGCTTTGAGGCCGACGATCTCATCGCCACCTTCGCGCGCCGGCTGGTTAAGGCCGACTACGAGGTGGTCATCGTTTCCGGGGACAAGGATTTTTATCAGCTGCTGTCCGAAAAGGTCTCCATGTTCGACCCCAGCCCGAAAAAGTCCTCGGCCATGAACGCCGAGTCGTTTAGGGCCAAATACGACGGCCTAGAGCCGGCGGCCTTTTTGGAGATGCAAGGCCTCATGGGCGACTCCAGCGACAATATCCCCGGGGTCCCCAAAGTCGGGGAAGTCACCGCCAAAAAGCTGATCCAAAAGTACGGGACCGTGGCCAATCTCTACAAAAGCCTGGAAGAGGGGGCCGAGGTGGCCACCAAGGCCATCCAGGAGAGCCTGAAAAATCACCGCGACGAGGCCTTAGTCTCCTTGGAGCTGGCTCGTCTAGGGGCGGACGACGTCCCGGAGGTCGACTTTAACCTATTGCGGCCGAGATCCCCTGACTTGGCCAAACTGGGCCAACTTTGCCGGGAGCTGGGCTTTACCCGCCTTCAGGGCGAGATCCGCCGGATTTACGGGGACGGCGAGGCCACTTTGAGCTTTTCGCCGCCCCAAAATGGCCTCGCCGGCGGAGGCCCGGTCGGCTTAAAGCCGGGGAGCGTTGACCCGGCCGCCTCAGATCGCCAAAGCTTAAGCCAGGCGAGCCCGGCCGGATCTGAACCGCTTAAGGTCACGGCAAGCGCCGTCGTCGATTACGACAAGTACCAACTGATCGGCCAAGGAGATTTCGAGGCCCTTTTAGAAAAACTGGCTCAAGCCGAAACAATCGCCTTAGACCTTGAGACTGACTCCGTCTCGGCCGCTAAAGCCAACGTCGTGGGCCTATCTTTGGCCACTGGCCCTAACGAGGCCTGTTATTTGCCCTTTAAGCACTTGGGCGCGAGGGAGAGCGAAAACCTTAACCTTGGCCATTGCCTAGAAAAGCTTGGGCCCATTTTAAAAGATCCAACCAAAAAGCTCCTGGCCCAGAACGCCAAGTTCGACTGGCTGATCCTGGCCCGGCACGATTTGCCCTTGCCCCCGCCCCAGGGCGACCCTCTCTTAGCCTCTTACCTTCTTAATCCCGACGACCGACATGGCTTGGATGTTTTAAGCTCAAGAATCCTAAACCACCGGACCATCGCTTTCGCCGACCTAGGGCTAGGCAAAAATGAAACTTTCGGGAGCCTTAGCCTCGAAAGAGCCGTCCGCTACGCCGCCGAGGACGCCGATCTGGCCTATCGTCTGGCCGGGGCCTTAGGGAAAGAGCTTTCTGGCCATCCCCAGCTGCTGGCCCTCTACGAAAAGGTCGAGCTGCCCCTTTCCGAGCTTTTAATGAGAATGGAGCTAGCCGGAGCCTTGATCGACAAGGAGGCCATCTCGACCATCGGCCAGGAGCTGGGCCAAGGTCTGGTTGAGCTGGAAAAAAAGATCTATAGCCTGGCCGGAAAGTTTTTCAACGTCGGCTCCCCTAAGCAGCTTAGCGAGGTCCTTTTCAACGACTTAAATCTCAAGGCCGGGAAAAAAACGGCCAAGAAAACCGGCTTTTCCACCGACAACGAGGTCTTAAGCGAGCTGGCCCACGCCCACCCCATCGTTCCGGAGATCTTAAAGTGGCGGGAGACGGCCAAGCTAAAAAACACCTACGCCGATAAGCTGCCCCTGTCCGCCGACGAGAGCGGCCGGATCCACACCACCTTTAACCAGGCCATGACGGCCACCGGGCGGCTGTCCTCCTCGGATCCCAACCTCCAAAACATTCCGGCCCGCTCCCCGGAAGGCCAGAAGATCCGGTCTTTCTTCGTGGCCCCGCCCGGCTCCGTCCTGGTGGGAGCCGACTACTCCCAGATCGAGCTTAGGATCATGGCCCACTTTTCCCAGGACAAAGCCTTAAAGGAGGCTTTTAAAAACGACGAGGACATCCACGCCGAGACCGCGGCCCGGATTTTTCGCAAAAAAATGGCCGAGGTGACCCCGGCCGAGCGGCGCCAGGCCAAGACCATCAACTTTGGGGTCATCTACGGCCAGGGCCCTTACGGCCTTTCGAAACGCTTAGGCGTCGAGCATTCGGCGGCCAAAATCCTCATCGACGACTATTTCGCCCGCTTCCCCGGCATCCGAGACTACATGGCCCAGATTAAGCTAAACGCCCAAAAAGCCGGCCAGGTGGAGACCTGGTTCGGCCGGGTTCGGCGCCTAGAGGGCCTTAACTCCCTGAACGTCCAGGTCCGAAGGGAAGCCGAGCGGATGGCCATCAACACCCCCATCCAGGGCACGGCGGCCGATCTCATCAAAATGGCCATGCTCAAAGCCGACGAAGCCCTTAAAAAGCGCGGGCTAAAGGCCCGGCTGATCCTGCAGGTTCACG
>JAITIH010000138.1 GCA_031279525.1 Deltaproteobacteria bacterium
AAATTTTTTTAATAATTTTTTAGCCGCAAGAATAATTAAACGCATAATTATATTCTTTATTTTCAGTTTTGACGGTAATTTGTAAAATTGGCCTTCCCTAAGACCCGCCCGCCAGAATTTGGCGGCCAAACGCCTTTTTATTTTTTACCGTAACTGTATAATAATTATGAGGGCCAACGCGGCTTTCACGGACAAGGGCCAAAAGCCGAATTAAGCCCAAATTTTGACCTATTTGGGTCCAGTCGCGATTCCTGCCAGTCCTTCTCTCTCGCCTATAATAAGGAGTTCCTATATGCCACCGGTTGGGTATTTTTTCCTCTCGGTAGTCGTTTTGATCGTCGGCTACGTAGTTTACGGGAGAGTCACCGAAAAGCTTTTCGGCCCGAACCCAGACCGCCCGACCCCCGCCTGCTCCCTTAGCGACGGAGTCGATTACGTCACCCTGCCGACATGGAAGATTTTCATGATCCAGCTTTTGAACATAGCTGGGGTCGGCCCGGTTTTTGGGCCAATTTTGGGGGCTCTATACGGCCCTTCGGCTCTTTTGTGGATCGTCTTCGGCACGATTTTCGCCGGCGGCGTCCACGATTATTTTTCCGGCATGCTTAGCCTGCGCTACAACGGCATGTCCGTCCCGGAAGTGGTCGGCTACACCTTGGGCGACTTCTTCAAGCATTTCATGCGGTTTTTCTCCTTGATTTTGCTCGTGCTGGTGGGCGTGGTCTTCGTCACCGCCCCGGCCGGCATCCTAGCCAACCTAACGCCTAGCGGCCTAGATCTGCGATTCTGGCTAATCGTCATTTTCTCGTACTACTTTTTAGCCACCATCTTGCCCATTGACGTCATTATCGCCAAGCTTTACCCCCTTTTCGCCATTGTCCTGTTGATTATGGCCTTCAGCGTCGTCGGCGGGCTCATCGTCAAGGGCTATAGCTTCTTCAACTGGACGGCCCCCGCGGGCGGCGGGGTTTTCTCCAACTTTCACCCCAAAGGGTTGCCGATTTGGCCCCTAATGTTCATCACCATCGCTTGTGGGGCCTTGTCCGGCTTTCACGCCACGCAGTCGCCCATGATGGCCAGATGCGTCGCTTCGGAAAAGAACGGTCGGTCGATATTCTACGGCGCCATGGTCGCTGAGGGCGTCATCGGCCTGGTCTGGGCCACGGCCGGCATGACTTTCTTCAACAGCCCCGAAGCCTTGGCCAAGGTGTTGGCGGATGGCGGGACCCCCGCCGCCGTCGTCGAAAAGGTCTCCGTGTCCCTATTGGGCCCCGTTGGCGGCTTATTGGCCATATTGGGCGTGGTGGTCTTGCCCATCACCTCCGGCGACACGGCTTTCCGCGCGGCCCGGCTTTTGGTGGCCGACCTGGCAAAGGTTAACCAGTCCAAGTCCCGCAATCGCCTGTTTATCGCCGTTCCCTTGTTCGTCATAGGGGTTATCCTTTGTAACGTTAATTTCAATATTATTTGGCGTTATTTCAGCTGGTCCAATCAAACCTTGGCCACGGTCATGCTATGGGCCGCCGCCGCTTACGTGGTTCGGCGAGGCGGTTTCTACTGGCTCGTGCTAATCCCCGCGACTTTCATGACCGCCACGGTCGTCGCCTACATCTGCGTGGCCCCCGAAGGGTTTAGCCTCAAATACTTACCCTCGGCGACCATTGGGATTAGCGTCGCGGCTTTCTGCCTGGCTATCTTTTTAACTCGCTTGACCAATTTTCGGCGCAATATCCCTCTGGGATTTTCCAGCTCAGATTGTTCCCTGAATAAAGCCTAAAGCCTTTTTGGAGAAAGCTTTTGGCTTCGCGAAATCGGGTCTGGACGGCCCGATTTTTTTGGCCAAAAATCCAGTTTATCGGGTCGGCGCCCCGGAATCGTTTTGGCGACTTCATCGATTTATCGGGGAACGCTTTTGATTTTAGGAACGCCTTGGATTTATTGGGCCAAACCCTGTATTCGTTGGGCAATGCCTCGGATCTTCTTGCCGCCTCCAGGCGTCTTCGCGGCCCAAAGGGCGCCTTATGGCCATTTTTCGTTAAAAACGGTTTAAGGGGATTTTTGGGCGGCCTTTGGAAGATTGATGGTCCGATTAGGTTCGCGCCTTCTTGAAAATATAAGCTATTTAAGATAGATTTTAGACAAACGACAATTCTGGCTTGGCAAGCTTTCCGGAAAGAACCGCCCTAGGGCCATTGGCCTTTGGTTTTTCCGCCCGTGGATCTTAGGGCTCGGCGAGCCTAATCTAAAGGTTTTTTCGTTCGCCAAGGCCTTTTGGCTAAGCTTTTTGGCTAAGCTTTTTGGCCAAGCTTATTGGCCAAGCTTTTTGGCTAGACTTTCTGGCTAAGGGCAAAGATCTCTATGGCCCGAAAGGCCGAAAGCCTAAAGAGTCGAAGTCCTTTAGGTCCCTAGGTGGGCCGCGGTCAAGCGGGGTAGGCTAAGGTCAGGCCAAGCTCTGGCCAGGGGCGGCAATTGGCTGGGAAGGTCGAGGATTGACCGAAAAAGGAGGCGATTATCGTGACGACGAGGCTAGCGGAGTCGATCCGCGACGAGGCCTTGGCTTTAGGCTATGAAAAGTGCGCCATGATTTCTTTGCCTAGCCTGGACGGCTTCGGCGACGAGGTCGAACGGCGCCTGGAAAAGATCCCCGACGACGGCCGGAAAAAGATTGATAAGGCGGTCATGGATAATTTTTCGTCATTTCGCCGCCTGGCCGAGGTTTACCCTTGGGCCAAATCCGTCGTCATTTGCGTGATGGATTACGGGGTCTACGAGATCCCGACCAACCTTAAAGGCCGGGTGGCCAGGTATTTTTGCGTCGACAGCCGCCGGGATCCCAATAGCCGAGAATATAAGGCAAGCCTCGCCTTCGAGAGTTTTTTGCGGGCCAATGGGCTTAGGGCGGAGACGGAAAGGAAATACGGCTTACTGCCCTTAAGGTGGGCCGCCCACAAGGCCGGCATGGGTCGGGGGCGGAAGAACAACTTTTTTTACACCCAAAATGGCTCGTGGATCCATCTCGAGGCCTGGCTGGTCGATCGGGGCTTGGAGCTGACGGAAAGCTCTGAATTAAAGCCTTGCCCGAAAGACTGCGTTCTCTGCCAAAAGGCCTGCCCCACCGGGGCCCTGGCCGGGGCTTACCTAACGCGGCCGGCCTCATGCCTTACGTTCCTTAACGCCTTAAATCCCATAGATTGGGTAGGCCACCCGCAATCCGGGGCGGCGGGGGAATGGATCTACGGCTGCGACCTCTGCCAGACCGCCTGCCCATTTAACAAGGGTCAGTGGCGCGAGGACTTGGAGTTTCCAGGGTTGGCCGAGCTGAGCCAGCGCCTGGAATTAGGGCGGATTGTGGAATTAAGCTACGATTTCATCCGGTCGGCCTTGGTCCCTAAATTTTGGTACATAACCGCCGACCGCGACTGGCAGTGGAAGGTCAACGCCTTAAACGCCATGAAAAACGTCTGGGCCCCGGAACGCGGGCTCGCCCTAAAAATGGCCCTAGCCGACGAGCGGGTCGAGGTCAGGAAGATGGCCGGCTGGGTGGCTAGCCTGGTGGAAGGCTAAGGGGCGGAGAACGGCTAGGGTTTTTTGGCCTTTTTGGTGGTCTTGGCGCTTAGGAATTTCCGTTTAAACTGGCAGGACTCCAAGTGGTCGTCGACCGCTCCCACGGCCTGAATCCACGAGTAGACGATGGTCGAGCCAACGAACTTAAAGCCTAAGGCCTTTAGGTCCCGGCTGATCGCGTCCGAAAGGGGGGTCGAAGCTGGGATCTCTCCCATGGACCGCCAATGGTTGACGACTGGGGCCCCGTCCACGTATTTCCAAAGAAACTCGTCCAAAGTCGTCCCTTTTTCCCTGAGGTTGAGGTAGGCCCGGGCGTTGCCTATGGCCGCCCCGATTTTTAGGCGGTTGCGGATAATCTCGGGGTTCTGGAGAAGCTCGGCGACTTTTAGCTCGTCGTAGCCGGCGACGATCGCCGGGTCTAAGTCGTCGAAGGCCCTTAAGATGCCCGCCATTTTGCGGAGGATGGTTATCCAGGCCAGGCCCGCCTGCTTGCCCTCCAAAATCAGCATTTTAAAAAGCTCGCGGTCGTCGTGGCAGGGGACTCCCCACTTTAAGTCATGGTACTCTCGCGACAAGGGGTCGGCGTTGGCCCAGGGGCAGCGGATTTTGTCGGGCATAGGGCGCGGTTCCTGGCTTTTGGCGGACGGGTTTAGACTCGCCTTAACGTAGTTCCGCCAAGGTTAGATCCTGCTAAAGCTCGATCCCTTTGGCTTAGATCCTTTTTTGGTTAGAGCTTTATCGTAAAAGGATTTTTCCGGTTAGAGCCTTACGGGTAGATCGAAAAAGGTCGCGCGATCCGACCTAAATAGGGCCCTTTTTGGCTCCGGCCCGGCGCGCGAAAGGCGGGCTCGCGTCGTTATTGACCAGAGCTTAGGAAAAAATGGCTAGGCGCCGTCGCCTGGCCTTAAAGCCTTTCTTCCTATTAACGATGTATGGTTTAAAAAAATTTTTTCCTCTATTTAATAATTTCAAGAAGTTATTTCATCATTGCGGGCTATTTACGAAGGCTTCAATGTGGACTCGTCGGCGCGTCCGTTTGGCTCTCGCCTTTGACCATTTTTAAGGCCTTATTTTTGTTTGGGCTTAAAA
>JAITIH010000167.1 GCA_031279525.1 Deltaproteobacteria bacterium
TTCGCTAGAGGCTCCCCTACGTCCATCAGGTTCCGACCGAAAGAGCCCCCTCCCCCCAAAAACCCCTCGATCCCCCAAAAAGGGCCATTTTCCCCCGAAAGCCAAGCCAAAAGCCTCGCCGGGCCGCCGATCTTGGCTCAGAAAAGGCCTCTCTCGCTTAGCTTAAAGCCGGCCCGAATTGCCGCGCCGAGGCCAGGTCTCGGGGCCCGAATGGCCCGCCGAGGCCCTTTGGCCGCCCAGGCCTTCCTTAGGGACCGACTTGGGCGGCCGCCCCTACTTCCTTGTGGATCTTTGAAGCCGACTTAAAACCGACCGCGCCTAAAAGCTTACAGGGTTTTTAGCTCAGTCATAGGGGATAGGCGCTTAAAGATTTCCCGAGCGGTCATTTTCAAATCGTCCGTCGCGAACGAGTTATCCAGAAAAATGGCTAGCTTGGCGCCTCGCCTGGCTAAGCTTAAAACGACTTCCAAGGGCGCTTCCTCCTCAAAAGAGGCGACCAAAAGTCCGTCGCCCACGACGAAGGAAACATACTCTCGCCCGTTAAGCTTAACCGCCTCCCTTTTAATGGGCAGACCCAAATCCAGCCCCAGCCCCAATAGGGCCGAGAAAAGGAGATCCAGTTCCCCTTGGCCAGGCTTTACGCTTCTAGCCAAAGGCCAAAGGACCGCCTGGTCGATGGCGTCTGGCCGTAGATAAACGGCTTGGCGGGGCGGGGGGCCGATTTTTAGGGCCCGAAACCCCGCCCCCATTGGCCTTAGGGCGGTCTTAAGGCTCGCGCGAGGCCCTAAGGTTAGGATAAACCGGCGCGAGCCGCCGTCCTCGGCGTTAAGCTCCAAGACGGCCTGGGCCAGGGCGACGGACTGGGACATAAAGTCGAAAACTAGCTCGCCCTGGCCGACGTTGGCCATCTTCAGGATCAGCTTGGCTATGGCCAAAGGGCCTAAGGCGTTGGAAGCCTTAGAGGCCTTAAAAGCGTTAAAAGCTTTTGGCGAGCCTATTGAGTCGCTCTGGCCGCCGCCCGTGGCGGCCCCAGATCCGGCCTCGCGGCCCTGGCCGCGATCGCCGTCGCCGCCATTTGGGCATGGCCCAAAGCCACTAGGCCAATCGGCGCTCGTTAAATCGCCTTCGCCGGCCTCCACCCAGGTCGCGTATTTCATGGCCGAGCCGGAGCCCTCGAAACATTTCTCGTAGGCGACCCATTGGTCGCCTTTTTTGACGAAGGCGACTTTCCCCGCCTCGATCGCTTTGGCCATGGTCCTCGGCCCCCACCGCCAGCAGCCCAAACCCCCGTCGCTAAGTAGCGGGTAAAGATCCCGCCCGTCCGGGGCCTTAATCGGGTAATAAAGATTAGGCCGGTCCTCGCGGCGGCTATTGGCTCCCCATTTACGCAGCAACCTTAATTTAGGCTTAAGGCCGGCCTCTGGGCCCAAAAGCCGCCTCCTTTTTGGCTCCTTGGCTTTTAAGCCCGCCTCGAAGCGTTCAACGTTTTTGGCGAAGGCCAAAACGTAAGAGTGGGCCGTCGCGACGCCCTTTTGGCTAGCTTGCCCAATGGGCTTTCTCACGACGAACTGGGCGATGAAATTTTTCTCCCCAAAGGTTTCAAGGCCAATCTTTTTCAGATTGGCGGCCTCATGGTCGTCGACCTCCAGAAAAACCGCGCCAGTCTCGCATAAAAGCTTTCGGGCTAGCTTAAGCGAGGAGCAAAAAAGCGAGAGCCGCCCGGCCCTTCCTAAACTCTCGGCGGCCTTAGGCGAACCCTCGCCCCAGGCTTCGGGGCCAAGGTCAGCCTTAGGCCCGCCCGGGGTGGCGACCATAGAGTCAGGGTCGGCCGCGGCGGCGGCCATAGGGTCAGGGTCGGCCACGGCGGCGACCATAGGGTCAGGGTCGGCCGCGGCCCAAGGATTGGCCAAGGCTGAGGCGTAGAAGAGCTTGACCTTCCCTAAATAGGAGTTTTGGCAAATTTTTAAGATCTCTATGGGGTCGCCGTCGACTATTAGGTTTGGGGCCTCGGCGAAATCTTGGCTCTCTATAAGGCTTGGCCGCAAAGTCCAGGCCGAAGGGAGGCTCGCCTCGAAAGCGGCCTTTTTCCGGCCCGGCCAGTCCAAAAGGTAGCGCTCGGCCAGGCTCTCGGGGACGGCCGCGGACAATTCCATCCTTAACCGGTCGAAATCCACGGCCAGGCCCAGGCGGCCGGACGGCCGCCTGGCCTCGGCCAGGCAGCCGGGAAAGAGCTCGCCTAACTTTTTTATTTTGGCCTCTAAAGAGAGTTTTTCGCTTGACGGCGGGGGGTCGAAAACCATTTTTAGATCGTTTTTAGGTCGGTGGTCGGGGAAACCCGCCGGAATATCTCTTGGGCGCTCATTAAAAGGCTATCCGAGGCCAACCCAAAGCTGGCCAAAAGGGCCTTTTCCGGGCGCCGGCTGGCGATGGCCAGGGCCAGCCCCTCGCTAACGTAGGAGTCAAAGGCGGCGATGAGGGCGTTTTGGCCGACGACGAAAATCTCCGCCTCCCGCTCGTCGTCGGAGACGGTTTCCTTCTTAACGGCCAAGGACAAGTCCAGCCCCCAGGCCAAAAGGGCTTGAAACAAGAGGTCCTCGGCCGAGCGGTCGGGCTTTATTAGGTCGGCAAGGTCCCTTAGGCCCTCGCGCTCTAACCGGTCCGGGGCGTAGTAAGCCTCGGTTAGGTTGGGGGAGTCGACTTTAAGGACCCGAAAGCCCACGTCCAATCTGGCCTCGTCGGCCGACTTTGAGCCTAAAAGGTCGCTGGATCCTAAATTGGCCTGGGCCGCCAAGAGCTTTTGGCCGGCCCGCCTAATTCTTTCTTTGCCTATTTCCGCGATGTTTTTAAAACCCATCTGATAGGCCAAGGTTTTTTCCCCGCACCTCTCCGGTAGTTGAACCATGATAAATCGCAAAGATAAGCCCTCCTGGGCGTTCATTTCCAAGACCGCGTGGGCCGTGGTGGCCGACCCGGAGAAAAAATCCAAGACAATGTCCTCGCCGCCGACCGAGCCCATCTTTAAAACGATCTTAATCAGATCCAACGACTTTGGGTAGTCAAATATTTTACCATTAAAAAGCTCCTTTATAGAGCCAATAGCGTTATTTACACTTATATTATCGATCCAAGTCGTGAACTTAGCGGTCGACTCGGCCATCTCCGGGACTTTTTCGTAGGCCACCCACTGGCCGTGGACTTTTTTGAAGACCACGCGGCCGCCTAAGATGGCCCGCCGCATGGTCTCCTGGCCCCACCGCCAGCGGCCAGCGGTTTGGTCGGCCAGGATAGGATAGTGGTCTTGGCCGTCGGGGTCCTTAATGGGGTAATAGAGATTGGGCCGGTCCTCGCGGCGGCTTTTGTCGCCCCACTTTCTTAGGAGCCGGGTTTTAGGGCCGGCCCCGTCCCTCGCCTCGGCCTTTTTGAGGCTTTTGGCCGGCCAGGATTTCACCCCGGCCGCGAACCGCTCGACGTCTTTGGCGAAAACGACTAAGTAACTGTGGACCACCGCGAAATGCCGGCTATCTTGGCGGCCGCCGGTGCCTTTGACGCAGGCCTGGGCCACGAAGTTCCTCTCCCCAAAAATCTCGACGAGGATTTTTTTTAGGTTGTCGGCCTCGTGGTCGTCCACGCTCACGAAAATCGACCCGTCCTCGGTCAATAGGCCCCTGGCTAGCCGCAAGCGAGAATAGGCCATGGACAGCCAGTCCGAGTGGAACCGGCCGTTGCCCTCGGCGTTGGCCACCAAGCGCTCGCCCCCCTCGCCCGCCATTTGGGTCCGGTAAAGGTACTCAGCGGCGCTGGCCTTAAAGTCGTCGGCGTAAATTAAATCGGAGCCAGTGTTGTAAGGCGGGTCAACGTAAATGAGCTTAATCTTGCCCCGGTACGACTCGCCCAAGAGCTTTAGGGCGTCTAGGTTGTCGCCTTCCAGGTAAAGGTTCCTCGTCGTCTCGAACCCCACGCTCTCGGCCCGGCGAGGCCTTAGGGTTTTGGCGATGGGGGCGTTGGCGGCTAAGACGCTCTCGGCTTTGCCGGGCCAGTCCAGGCGGTAGCGCTCCGATGGCCCCTCGACCAGGCGGTCGGCCAACTCCAGGCGCAATCGGTCGAAGTCGACTAAGGCCAGGGGGTCGCCGGCCGCGTCGAAGGAATCGACGACGCACTCCGGGAAAAGCTCCCTAAGCTTTTCGACGTTGTCCTGGATAAGGTCCCTGGACCGCAATTTTAATTTTTCCATGAAAAAACCAAAGGCCTAAAGAGGCGCCAAAGGCCAATTTT
>JAITIH010000221.1 GCA_031279525.1 Deltaproteobacteria bacterium
TTGATGGTCTGGATGAAAGAAACTATGTCCTCGTTAGAGAGATCTTCTTTGGGGGCGAAGCTAAAGCCGAATATTTTCCGGCTCTCGAAAAACTCCATGAGCTTGGCGGCCGTGACGGCCATGGCCGGGGAAAAGGCGATTTTAGTCTTGTTGAGATAGAGGCGCCCCCGGTGATGGCGCAGCTCGATTTTACCCTTCGAAGACCAGAGCGATTTTAAGGAATTCCGCAGAGCGACCAGGTATTCCACGAAGATCTTGTTGTTGGGCTGATGGATCTTGACCAGTTGGGGCAGGCGCAGGATCGACTGGGCGAGGACCTCGGGTGGGTCCGGGGCTTGGGCGGCGGGCTTTTGGCTCATGTTTGACTCGAGGCAAGGCGTTTTTTGGCTTCTTGAAAGGCGGCCCGGACGGTCCGGAAAGCCGAGCGCGAGGCTTTTTTCAAGATTTCCTCGGCGTCCGCGTTTTTGGTCATCTGAAACAAAGCCAGGGCCGCGCCCAGGCGATGGGGGTCGAGGGACCGGGTGACCAGGTTTTTTAGGCCGCTCTTCAAAAGAACCTCAGAAAGAAAAGGGAGCGAGGCGCTAGAGGCGCACCGCCCTAGGGTTTGGTAACACTCGGTCAGGCCGTAGTTGGCCTGGGTTTTTGGGTCTTCGTAATTGTCGCGGAGATATTTTAAAAGGTATTTTTCCACGATCGGCTCGCTCGCTTTGGCTAGAAATGGCCGCAATGCCACAGTCACGAGCGGGTCGGCGGCCAGATGCGGGATCTGGGCCAGGAGCGTGGGGTCGCGCTCAAGCATCTCTTTGGCCGCGGTCGAGCGGACCACGGCGCTGGAGTGCTTGGTTAAGGCGGTCAGGATATGGGCGGGGAAGGGTCGGCCTGGGACGACCAATATTTTTAACAAGGCCACGATGGCCGATTCGTTTAGGGCGGAAAGAATTGGCCCAAAATTTTCGTCGGAGCTAGCCACCGCGTAGGCGTAGGCCATGACTTCCAAGATTAGGTTTTTTAGCCTTTGGTTTTGGAGCTTGTTGAGGCCCATGGCCAAGGCTTTGACGGTCTCGACGGGCAATTGGTAGAGGAAATACCTCAAATCGTCGTAATTGGCCTGGATTTTTTCCGGCGGGTGAGTCGACGACAAAAGGGCGGAGACGATTTCCGGGTTGCTTAAGGAATTTTTTAAATCGTCGAAAATTTCCTTGACGTGGGAAAAGGGGCTGGACAGGCTGGCCTGCCTTAGGCGGTCGAAGAAATAGTTAAAATTTTTAAGGTCCAGCTCAACGAAAGAGCGCCGGGCCTCTTCGGCCAGGAAGACGTTAATGCTCGCGGCCACTTTGGGCGTCACGACCGGGGAGACTATGACGATTAAAAGGACGTCCAAGGCCTGATAGCCAATGTCCACGCTCTCGTCCCATTTAACTAAGGCGGCTAGCCTTTGGGCCTCGTCGTCGGTTAGCCCCCAATAATTTAGGCGGTTTTCGGAATTTTCGTGGGCTAAGTGGGCGTTGGGCGTCCCTGAGGCCGATTGGCCTTTAGCTCCTTTTTGGCTCATTTCCGCGAAGGCCTGGGCCAGGTTATTAAGGTCGGGATCCACGTACCCGCTGGGGTCTTCCACGATTTCCCCGCCTGGGCCATAGTTGGGCTGGCCTTCGGGTTTCGACTCTGAGCTACTCGAAGAGGCGGGGCCGCCGTAGGGGTTCGATTGGCCATTTTCCGTAAAGGCCTCGGAAGGGCTAAGGAGTTCGGGGTCCGACCCGCCTTTAGGCTCGGTTAAGGCTTCCCCGCCAGGGCTAGGCTCGCCAATAAGGTTCGGCTTAAGGTCGTCGGGCGAGGGGTCTAAGCCGGTGGATTCTTCCTCGTCCCCATCGCCTACCCTCTTCGATACGGCGGCGGACAGGATGGCTGGGTCTTGGACCAGGGCGAAGAGGCTGTTTAAGCTTTTGGCGACCGGGGCCGTCCCGTCCACCTCCTGGGGGCGTAGGGCCTCTAGACCGGTCTCGCGGCCGTCAAGATCCAAGCGGGCCCGGGCCGCGCGCATGGCGTTCGTGTCGAACTCGGGGTCCACCTCGACGTACTCGTCGGCCACTTGATACTTGACGTGGCGGAAGGAGGCCTGCCACATGGCCGTGACTAGGTCCTCCATTTCGTTTTCGCTAGGATTTCGGAATTTGTTCAGGATTAGGAGAAAGTCTTTCAGCTCCGCCTCGGTCAGGCCGTTTTCAAAGATTAGGGCTTGGAGGCCTTCCCGGAACATGGGGGCGCAGACGATTGGCTCAGTGGGCTTTTCGCGGTAGACGACTTCCTCGTCCTCGGTGGCCAAGCCGTCTTTCGCCACGATGAGGGTCAAAACGGGGACCAGGGCGAAGTATTCCTGAAACCAAGCTAGAAGTTGGCCTAAGGTTAGGCGGTTAGCCTGGCTGTCGACAGGGTAGAGGGCCAAATTTTTCATGGCCACTACCATAAGGTGAAGCCCTTTTTTGATGGACTCCGCGCTATCGCTGGCGAAGCCGCCGCGCCGGTTAACGGCTTCCACGACTCGTCCTTATCCTTACATGATGATACATTTTACTAAAAATATATCATTTAGGAAAAATATATTCCTTTTAATGGAATGGTTCTTTGAT
>JAITIH010000234.1 GCA_031279525.1 Deltaproteobacteria bacterium
GCGTTTCGCCCACCCGGGTCAAGAGCTGGCCTTTGGGGTCGTAGTACTCCATGGCCAAAAGGTGCCATCGGTCGGGGCTATTGGTTAAAAAAGCCTTGATGCCCTCGGCCGGCTGGCCCCAGTCCAGATCCTGGGCCAAAAGGTCTATGGAGACGCTCTCGCCAAAGGAAATCAGCTGGCGACGGTCGATTTCCAAGGAAGACTCGGCCAAGGCCAGGGAGTCGCGCATGGTCTCTTTGATGGACGAGCCGAACCAGGTGTCGTGGTCCTGGCCTATGAGGACGTAGGCGAAATAGAAAATCATTAAAGTCGGCAGAAGCGACAGGCCAATGAAGGACACCGCCATTTTTGTCTGCAGGCTGCCGTAGTTATGGCGCTCGAAAAAGATGCGGTAAAGACCCCTTAAGATCAAAAAGAGAAGGAGTCCTAAGCTTAAGACCGAAAAGTTGATGCTGACCAGGGTGATGACCCCCTGGTTGGAGGACAAGCCCGGGCCCAGATCCAAAAGGCTCTTTTGGACCGCCGTCAAGAGAAAAAGGCCCAAAGCCATAAGGGCCAGGACCAGCCTGTCTAGGCGTTTTTTTCGCTTGGCCTGCTCTGGGGTCAGTTGGCCATGGTTTGGCCCAAAAGAGGGCATGGTCGCATCCTGGGGAGTTAACAGTTTGATTTTACTAAGATTATTCCCCAATTAGCCCTATTTTGGCCCTAAGGGCCAGGGCCCTAAGGGCGGGGGCCTTAAGGGCGGGGGAGGCGGCGTTAAGCCTTACGCCGCGATAAATTTAGCAAAAAATCCAGTTTTATTCCATAATTTGGCGGCCTCGCCCCTTGAGGGCCGGCCGAGGGCCAATAGGTAAAATTCAGAATCATTAAGACGTTTTTTTGATTTTTAGCTCTTGACAGGCTTTTCAGGATGATTATATTTGCTTCAGCGACCCTGTCCAGAGGGTCAAAATTAAGTTAAGGGACTGGGAATGGCTAAATCCGCCTTCAAATGGAAGGATCGCCGAGCCATGTTGGACAGCGCTCGGATCTCGCCGGAAGTCTTAGGGAAAACCGGCCGCGAGCTTTTGAGCGCGGGTTTTTTGGCCGAGTCGGCCGAGTTTTTTCGCAAGGCCAAGGACCTTGAGGGCCTTTCGGCCGTCAAGGCTAAGGCCGTCCAAGAGGGCGACTTTTTCCTTTATGGCCTGGCCCGCCAGTTTCTGGGCGAGGAGCCCTTGGCCCAGGATCTAGCCGTTTTGGCCGAGCGGGCCGGGGCGGCCGGTTTGGCCTCTTCCCAGCGTAAGGCCAACGAGCTATTGGCCACGATCCAATCCCCCAGCCAGTCGGCCGGCGGCGACGGCGACGACAAAGCCCAATAAGAACTAAGGCGCATTCATGAGCTCTAAGGCTGATTACTATTCTATCCTGGGTTTGACCAAGGACGCGGACCACGAGGCCATCAAAAAGGCTTATCGGTCCATGGCCCTCAAATACCACCCGGACCGAAACCAAGGCGACGCTCACGCGGAGGAGCGGTTTAAGGAAGCCGCCGAGGCCTACGAGGTCCTAAGCGACCCGGAGAAAAGGGGCCTTTACGACCAGTACGGCCACGAAGGCCTAAGACGCACGGGCTTTCAAGGCTTTCAGGGGTTCTCGGACATCTTCTCCAGCTTTGGGGACATTTTTTCCGACTTTTTCGGCGGCTCGGCCGGGTCCCGCCGGGGTCCCAAAAAGGGTCGCGACCTAGGGGTCGAGCTGAACGTCTCTTTCGTCGAGTCTTTTTCCGGGGTCGAGAAGGAGTTTACCATCCCCCGCGAGGACAATTGCGAGACCTGCTCCGGGACCGGCTCCCGCTCGGGTCGCCGCCAGCCTTGCCCTCAGTGCGGCGGCCAAGGCCAAGTCTTCCAGCGGGGGGGCTTTTTTAGCATGGCCACCACCTGCCCCAACTGCCACGGCCAAGGCGATTACGCTCCCGACCCTTGTCCGGAATGCGGGGGCTCGGGCCGGGTTCGCCGGCAGAAAACCATCTCGGTCAAGGTGCCGGCCGGGGTCAACACGGGGTTTCGCCTGCTCTTGCGCGGTCAAGGCGAGGCCGGGCCCAAAGGCGGCCAGAATGGCGACCTCTACGTGGAAGTGGTGGTCCGGCATCACGATTCTTTCAGCCGCGAGCGCAATCACCTTATCTTAGAGCATAAAATAGACATGGTCACGGCCGCCTTGGGCGGCGAGATCGAGGTCCCCACGGTGACCGGCGGGGTCCAGGCCGTCAAAGTCCCGGTCGGCTGCCAGAACGGCAAGCTGGTCCGCTTGCCCGGCTTAGGGTTCAAAGACCCCAGCGGCTACCGGCAGCCCGGGGACTTTATCGTGGCTTTCACGGTGGCCATTCCCAAAGACTTAACCGAGCGCCAAAAAGAACTTTTACTGGAGTTCGCCGCCATCGAGGAAGGGAAGAAGGGAGTCTCGCCCTTTAGGAAATGGGGCAAAAAAATCAAGGACGCCGTGTTCAATAGCTGACCTAACGACCTAAGCTGACCTAAGCGGTCTAAAGCCGGCCCAAGTTTTTCAATTGGTCTTTGCCGACCAAAACTATTCCTTAGGTTCGGCTCGCCCCTTTTAGCTTCTCTTTTGGCTAAGGGCCTTTCCCTTTCGGAGACTCTCATGCCGTGGCCCGTCCACCGTCCCCGCCGCTTAAGGGATAGCCAGATCCTTTGGGATTTGGTCCGGGAGACGAAACTATCTCCCTTTGACTTAATTTACCCCATTTTTGTCGTTTCCGGCCAAAATAAGAAAATTCCCATCCCATCCCTGCCTGGCCAGTTTCACCTTTCCCCAGACCAAGCGGCCGAGCTCGCCCAAGAATTTAGCCAAAAGGGCGGCCGGGCCTTGCTCTTGTTTGGCCTGCCGGACTACAAGGACGAGACTGGGAGCTCCGGGGCGGACCCTAAAGGGCCTGTGCCTTTGGCCATTCAGGCCATTAAGGCCAAGGTCCCGGGCCTGGCGGTGATTACCGACGTTTGCCTGTGCGAGTACGCCTCCCATGGCCACTGCGGCCTGGTGGAAGGCGGCCGCGTCAAGAACGATCCGACTTTGCCGCATTTGGCCGAGCAGGCCCTAGCCCACGTCAGGGCCGGGGCTGACATGGTGGCCCCTTCGGACATGATGGACGGCCGGGTCGGGGCCATTAGAAGGGCCTTAGACGAGGCCGGCTTCGAGGACCGCCCCATCATGGCCTACAGCGTTAAGTACGCCAGCTGTTTTTACGGGCCTTTTAGGGACGCGGCCGACTCGGCTCCCAGCTTCGGCGACCGCCGGGGCTACCAGATGGACCCGGCCAATCGCTTGGAGGCTCGCCTGGAAGTGGAGCTGGATCTGGCGGAAGGGGCGGACATAGTCATGGTCAAGCCAGCTGGCCCCTATCTGGACATCATCAGGGAAATCCGAAACCTCACCGATAGGCCGCTCGCCGCCTATCAGGTCAGCGGCGAGATGGCCATGATTAAAGCCGCCGCCGCCGTTGGGGCTTTAGACTTTAAGGCCGCGGCCCTAGAGTCGCTGGTGGGCGTCAAAAGGGCCGGGGCGGATCTGATTCTGACTTATCTGGCCCCCGAGGTTCTGCCCTGGCTGTGAGATCTAGCCGCCGCGGCTTTGGCCTAAGGCCAAGGCGATCTGGCCGTCGAGGCTTTGGCCTAAGGCTAAGGCGATCTGGCCCCCATTGTTTCTTTATTAAAGTCTTTCTATATAATATAAAGAACATCTATCAACCAAAAAAAATTATAAAATTTCTTAATTCAACCAATTAAAATTTAATATCTATTTTTCCCATGGTTTCTCGAATTTTATTATGGTTAATCGTGGTTAATCGCGCTTAATCGTGCTTAATCACGGTTAATCGCGGTTAATCGCGGTTAATCGCGGTTTGTCGCGGTTTGTCGCGGTTTGTCGCGGTTTATCGCGGTTTATCGCATTTTATCGCTGGTAATCGCGTTTTATAGCATTTTTTTCGTGGCCTAAAGACGGAATTTTCCCCCGCCAAAAGTGGCCCTCGCCAAATAGGCGCGGCCTTGGCAAAGGAAAATTCCGTCTCCCCTTAGAGAGGGGCTAGGCCAGCTCCTTTAATGGGCCCGTCGGGTTTAGCCACGGGCGAGGGTCGGCTTAGAAAGTGAAAATGAGGGCGTTGGCCCAGGCGTAGGTGTCTTTGGCTTTTCGGCCA
>JAITIH010000259.1 GCA_031279525.1 Deltaproteobacteria bacterium
TTGGTTTTTTTTCGTCGCAACTATCCGACGACCCAGCCTCCGACCCAGCCTCCGACCCAGCCTCCGACCCCGTCTCCGACCCAGCCTCCGACCTCGCCCTTGTCCCCTAAAAGGGCGAAAACCGGCGGCGTTTGGCCGGGCCGGGGGCTTGACCTTTTGGCCCCGGGATCTTTAAGGTCCATCTTGGGCCTGACGCAAAAGTACGCCCTAAAAACCTTAGGCCGGCCGCTGGTCTTGGCCGTGGACCAAGAGGGTGGGGCGGTGAGGCGGCTTTACGCCCCTTTTTTCCGCTTGCCCGCGGCCCGGGATTTGGGGGCTTTGGACGCCCAGACGATCTGGGGAATAGGCCGCCGGGTCGGCCAGGAGCTAAGCGAGACGGGCTTTAACCTTAACCTGGCCCCGGTCTTGGATCTGGACCTAGGAAAAGGCGGCTACGTCGGCAGCCGCTCGTTTGGCCCGGATCCGGCGACGGTGGCCGAAAAGGCCGGGGCCTTCATGGCCGGGCTTTTGGCCGGGGGGGTCTTAAGCTGCGGCAAGCACTTTCCGGGCCTAGGAGGGACGCCTTTGGACCCCCACGAAATGGTCCCGGAAATTTTAGGGCCCAAGGCCAAATTCGCTGGCTCGTTCCATGTTTTTCGGTCTTTGGCCAAAAAGGGCCTTCCGGCCGTCATGACCACCCACGCCCTTTACCCGGCCCTAGACCCTAGCCACATCGCCACCTTTTCCTCGCGAATCGCGCGGATCTTAAGGCGGGAAGTGGGCTTCGACGGCTTGCTATTGTCCGACGACCTAGAAATGGGGGCCATCTTGGGCCGCCAGGACCTGGGCCGGGCCGCCGTCCGGGCGGCCCTGGCCGGGCACGATCTTCTTTTGGTTTGCCGTAGGGCCGAGTCCATCCGTAAGGCCCGGAACGCCCTTTGCGAGGCCATCGAAAGCGACCGCCTGGCCCAAGGGCGCCTATTGGAGTCGGGGGAGCGCCTTGGGCGCTTTTTAGGCCTTTTGCCGACTAACGGCTAAGCGGCGGTTAGCCCCGCCAAGGCGGCGCGCTAGGACGCGCGATTTAAAAAGGAAAGGCCCTTGTTTAACCACACTTATCTAGTCGCGCCTGGCCTATGGGAAATTGAAGGCCATTTTTACGACCAGGACGAAAATCGCCACGACGCCAAAGGGGAACTTTTGATGTCCCACAAGCCGGAGTTGTGGACCTTGGAGAGCCAGATCAAGATCTCCGGCCAGGACCAGCGGGACTTTATCAGCCGCTACGAGATCGTCCCCCTCCCGGCCAAGGTCGCCTTCACCGAGTGGAAGTCTTTGGTCGGCGGGCCGGAGCCCATTTACGGCTTGTTCGTCCTGGTGGAGGACACGGTCATGATGCCTTGGCAGTCCAGTAGCGGGACCTATTGGGGCCAGGAGGTCATGGGCTACAAGTCGCCGGACGAGTATTTGGGCCGAGGGTTTGCCTTTATCAAGGGAAAAAAGGTCTCGGCCTGGGCCTTTCGGCTTTTGCGGCTAAGCGGCGGGGTCTAAAATGAGCCCGGCCGCGGAGAGGCGTTAAGGAGAATCCGTGAGTTCGCGCGAGAGCTTGACTAAGGGGGTTCTAAGCCGCTGGCTGGTGGCCTTAGTTCTGATCCCGCCGGTGGCCGTGGCCATATTTATGGCCAATACCCTGGCCATCCTAGGGGTGGTGGGGGTTTTAGGGGCCATTTGCTGGTGGGAGTTCGCGGCCAACCTCTTGGGCCGGGAAAGGGTCGGGCTTTTGGCTCTGGCCATCTTAGGCTGGCTGGCCACGGCCGCTGGGGCCTTGTTCTACGGCCCTTTGGGCCAGGCTTTGGGCCTGACGGCGGCCCTGGCCTTAGGGGCCTTTTACCTTATGTGGGCTCTTCCGGCCGCCGAGGACCGGGCCGCGGTCAACTTGATAGCCCGCTACGGCCTTGGCCACATGTACATAAGTTTTTTATTGTCCTTCGCCTTTCTGATAAAACAGGAGCATTTCGGCGGCCGGTGGCTCTTTTTCGCGGTTTTGGCCACATCCTTGGCCGACACCGCGGCTTTTTACGTGGGCTCTTGGCTAAAAGGGCCTAAACTCTACCCCAAGGTCAGCCCCAATAAAACCATCTCTGGGTTAGCCGGCGGCTGCCTGGCGGCCTTAGCCGCTGGGGTCTTGTCCTTTTCTTACTTGCCCTTGGAGTTTCCCCGGGCCTCCATCGCCGCCCTAAGCCTAGGCCTCGCCCTTTGGGGGGCGGTGGGCGATCTGTTCGAGTCGGCCTTAAAAAGGGCCATGGGCCTTAAGGACACCTCGACCCTGCTCTTGGGCCACGGCGGCCTGTGGGACCGGATGGACTCGATCCTCTTTAACCTGCCGGCGGTCTACTTTTACGTTAGCCTCCAGACGGCCCCCTAAAGGGGTCATTTAGCTAGATCCCGGCCGCCCTATATATATAGTTGCGGCCACGCGGCCGGCCCGTTAGGCCGCCGCCTTAAAAGGCCCTAAAAAGCCATAAAAAAGTCTAAGTTAGGCCAGCGATAGCGAAATTTAAAGTCACTAATAAAATTAATTTACGCTTATTCAGCCTTAAAAAGCTTTAGACGCATCGCAATATACCGAAAACGAGAGAAAAGTGGGATCATGACAGAGCCGGTCCGGGCGGTCGTCTTGGGGGCCACGGGCTCCATTGGGCGGCAAGCCTTAAGCTTGGCCGAGGCCTTGCCGGAAAGGCTTAAGGTCGTAGGTCTCGCCGCGGCCACGAGCCTAAC
>JAITIH010000308.1 GCA_031279525.1 Deltaproteobacteria bacterium
GAAAAGCGTAAAGGCCAAGACGATGAGCCACGCTCCGATAAATAGCTTTAGCCGACTTTTTTCAGTCCGTTTAGGCGCCCCCCTAAACGACGGCGAATTTGATGAGACATTGAACATAAACGGTTCCTCCTGACCTGAAAGCCCGAGAAAAACTACCTGGCGACTCCGCAAAATGTCTTGTAAGTCAGTATTTTCCTTAAATAAAAGGCTTTCGACTCGCCCGTGGCCGGGCCTCTAGGGCCTTTTTTTAGTCTGTTCGCCAAATATTTCGTGAAAAAATTGCCCATAAACTGACGATTTTTAAAGCTATAAAAAGATCAACGATTTGCGGAAATTAATTATTTCATTTTAACTAGCGTTCGGTCGAATAATAGCGAAAATAATCGCGATTAGAAATATAATTGATCGTAGAAAAATTTTAAACAGATTAAGTAATAGATGTTCTATGGCTAGTATATAATTATACAAATCAATCTAAATATGTCTAATTATTATATTTTATTTCTTAAAATTTTCATGGCCAAAAACTGGCCTAGAATCGAAAATCGCCTATATATAACCGAAAAAACTAGATATTTTGTTTTTTAAGACAAAAAAAACGGTCTTTCTGGCCCGCCCTAGGAAACGGGCGGATTTGGCTTCGATTTTGGGAGCGAAAGAAAAAATGGCGCCTTTTTCGCGCTCAATTAATTTAAGATAGCGAAAAGAAAGACCGCTGGAAACAACATAAAATTGTGACGACGAAAATTTTAAACCAAGAAAAAAGGTTTAAAAAATCGCTAAAAATCGATTATTTACTTGCTATTGATTGGGGCTTGGGATGGCCCATCACCATCAATTTAATAAACAATATCTTTTTTTTTAAATGAAATCAAGACGGGCTAGCCTGAGCTCCAGCGTCCCTATTACCCCTGGCCTTTATGGCTAAGAAATAGTTTTTTGGGGCTTTTTTCTTTAGGGCCTAAAGCGCTAACGCCCCGTCAAAAATGAATGGATTGGCGTTTTAGGCCTAAGGCTAATCTCTTACGTCACGGCCCAGGCCCTAAAGGCGGGGCCTTTAGGCTAGCCGTCGGTCTTTGGGCCGGGCCTTAACCTAAACGTCAATTCGTCTAGAGACTAGATTAAGCCCTCACTGGCCAATTTAGGCCCACCCAAAAAGTAGCCCCAGCCCTGACCTGGCCCCTGGCCCTTGGCCCCTGCCCTTGGCCCTTGGCCCCTGGCCTTTGGCTTATGGACTTTGGACTATGGCCAAGGCCCAAACGCCCCCAAACGCCCCCAAACGCCTCGCCAAGGCCAATTTGCGGGGAGGCGTCGTAAGGTTGATTTTTAGGCCCGCGAACGAGTACTGTAAGGCGTGGCCAGGGCCGTTAGCCAAAGCTTAGGCTCTATTTTTTCGCCCTTAAGGGTGGAGCGAAAATTTATGCAGTGGTTTCCCAAAACGATAGAGGCTGGGCGCCTTAAGTGGCTCTTTCTCTTCCGCATGATCACCTGCACCTTCCTGACGGGAACCATTATCTTGATCTTCGTCAACGGCCGGGTGCCCACTTTCCAGCATTACTGGTCCACCGCCGTGGTCATAGTGGTCATCTCCTCCTACGCCCTGGCCGTGGTCTATTATCAGCTCGCCCCCATGTTCTTCGGGAGCGGCCTGCAGATTTTGATCCAGATGTTCGCCGACACCATCATGGCCTCCATCCTGATTATCTTGACCGGCGGGGTGGACAGCGCCATCGCCTTCACCCTCATAATCGTGGTCGTCAACAGCTCCTTTCTGGGGGGCTTTAAAATCTCCTTCATCGCGGCCACCCTCTCCGCCCTGGCCTGGTCCGGCATCGTGGATCTCCACTATTACGGCTACCTGCCGGGCCTGCCCCCCTTAGGGGCCAGCATGTCCTCCTCGGAGCTGGCCCTAACGATTTTAGTCAACTCCGGGGCCACTTACCTGGTGGCCATTTTAGGGGGCTACCTCTCCTCCCAGCTGGACATCTCCAGCCGAGCCCTGGAGACCAGCCTGGCCTCCTTCGACCGGCTCTCCGAGCTTAACGACAGCATCATCCAGAGCATCGACACGGCCTTGATCACCTTGGACATGCGGGGTCTGATCCTGTCCATCAACCGGGCCGGCCGCCAGATGTTGAAGCTGACTTACGACGAGGTTCGCGGCCGGAGCTGGCGGCTCTTCTTTCCCGAGCTGAACGACTCCAGCTTTTTGGACGCCCTAAGACGACGGTCGGCCGAGGGGTTGACCTTTAAGCACATAAGGGCGGCGGACCAGGCGGAGCTGGTCTTGGAGATCGGCTTGATGGACCTCGTGGACAAGGCCAACGAGTCTTGGGGGCAGCTCCTGGTCGCCCAGGACCGCACGGCCTTAAGCCGCATGCAGGCGGAAATCAAGCGAAATGAGCACCTCGCGGCCTTGGGGGAGCTGGCCGCGGCTCTGGCCCACGAGGTCCGCACGCCGCTGGCGGCCATGTCCGGGTCTTGGAACATGATGAGCAACCAAAACATCTCGGAAGAGGACCGTAAGCACCTCATAGTCATCATTGGCCGGGAAATGGACCGCCTAAGCGGCCTAGTCGACGATTTTTTGGCCTACGCCCGCCCGTCCAGCGGCGACCCCCAGCCCATTGACCTAAATCAGCTCATTAACGACCAGCTGCACGTGTTCCGAAGCTGGAAAGGGGACGAGGTCGCCATCGACCGCGAGTTGCGCGAGATTCCTTTAGTCTATTTCGATTACGGCAAGTTGACCCAGGTCGTCTTCAACTTGCTGCAGAACGCCATCGAGGCCGCCGAGCCCACCCGGGCCCTAAAGTTGGCCGTGGCCACCCAGCTGTCCCAGGAGCGCCCCGGCTACGCGACCCTAATGGTCCAGGACAACGGCCGGGGCATTCCCGAAGACAAGCTAAGGAACATTTTTTTGCCCTTCTTCACCACCAAGCCTAATGGCACCGGCTTAGGGCTGGCCACGGTCTGGCGGATCGTCCAGAAAGGCAATGGGTTCATTCAGGTGGCCTCGCGGCAGGGCGTCGGCGCGACCTTCACCGTTAGCCTGCCTTTGGCCAGGAAAGGAGAAAGAGGCGATGCTAGCGAGGTTTAACCTTAAGACGACCAAAAAAGAGGGCTTTTATCCGATCGACGAGGCGGTCCGCGGGGCGGTGGCCCAAAGTCAGGCCCAAAATGGCCTGGCCGTGGTTTTCTGTCCTCACACCACGGCTGGCCTTACCATCAACGAAAACGCCGACCCCGACGTGGCCCGCGACCTAATGGCGGGCCTAAACCGAGCTTTTCCGGACGACCCAGCTTTCGCCCATCGGGAAGGCAACAGCCAGGCCCACCTAAAGGCCTTGGCTTTAGGCTCCAGCCTTAGCCTCGTCATTGAGAACGGCCGCCTTCTTCTGGGCGTCTGGCAGGGGATATTTTTCGGGGAGTTCGACGGGCCCAGAAATCGGACCTTTTTCGTGAAGGTGATTAGCGGTTGAGAGCTTGGCGATTGGCCTGGCTTTATTGGGCCAAAATGGCCAGCGGCCATTTTGGCCTTGGGCTCGGCTCTAAAAAAGAGAAAAAGCCCAGTAGAAAAATAATTTCTTCTGGGCTTTAGTTAAATCTAAAAAAGGCTTTTGGCCGAGAAAACTAGTTTTTAACGCCAGATCTCGTCGGACATTATTTAGAAATTGTCGGTTATCGTAAATTAACTAAAAATTAATTTTTGATAAATTAAGATTAAATTATTAATTAATCATTAATTAACTTAAAATTATTATTTAAAAAAGTCAATCTTAACGTTTAACGACCGAAGAGCCAATAGCCGCGGTTTTCCCAGAGGCCTTGGCCGGGGTTTTGTCCGGAGTTTTGGCCTCGGTCTTTTGGGCGGCGGGTTTTCCTTTGGCCGACTTGGCCGTCCCCCCTTTGACGGAGGCTTTAGTCTTGGCTTTGGCCTTAGCTTTGGCCTTAGCTTTGGCTTTGGCCTTAGGCTCGGTCTTTTTGGCGGTTTTGGCCTTGGCGGTCAGGTTTTTGTCCGCCTTGGCCGCTTTGGCCAGTGGGGCGACTTTGGCCTTGACCGGCACGACCAGGACTTGGCCCAGCTTCAGCTTGTGCTTGTTGGCCAGGCGATTGGCCGCCGCCAGCTCGGCGGTGGTAACGCCGTGCTTTTTCGCCAGATCCACCAAGGTGTCCCCGGAGGCCACCTTAATCTTAATGGAGGAGCCCGAGCGGCTAGCCGCGGTCCGAGGCCTTTGGCTGGCCGCGGCGACCGTCCCGGTCCTCTGGCTGGCTTTTTCGTTCAAGGCTAGGCGGACTTGCTGGCGGGACTGGCTTATCCACTCCGCCTTTAGGCGCTCGGAGATGGTGGATATGCCTTGGTTGTCGATAACCCGGCGAGCGGCCACGAAGCGGTCTTTGCGGCCGCGCCCGTTGATGTCGCTTTCGGTGATGGTTTTGCCCGTCCTAGGGCTGTGGATGTATTTGTCGTTGCCGGTGTAAATGCCGACGTGGGAATAGCCGTAGTTAAAGAAGACCAGGTCTCCGGGCCGCAATTCCCCTTTTTCGACGGGCTGGCCGAAGGCCAGCATTTCCCGGGAAGAGCGGGGGAGGGAGACCCCGTACTGCTTATAGACCCAGCCAACGAAGCCGCTGCAGTCAAAGCCAGTTTCCGGGGAGCTGCCGCCGTAGCGATACGGCACGCCCACTTGGGAAAAAGCGGTCTGTAAAATATTGTTGACCCTTTTTTGATTGGCGCTGTAGGGGTTGGTCGCCTTGGGGCGGTAGGAGGTTTGGTTGGATTTATTGGCGCAGCCAAAAGAAAATAGCAAAAGGATAATAAACAGAGGCGAAAGAGCTAATTGTGCGGTTCTCGCTCTTTTAGGCGTCCGGCGGGCGGACGCGTCAAACTTGGCGTTCATCGCGGTTCTCCTAGGAATAAACCGTCCCCCGATTGTGTGGCCCGACCCAGCTGGGCCTTAGGCCGCGCTTGGCCAAGGGACCAGGCGCTAAGGGGTCTTAAGGCAAAGGGGACGAGAAGTCCCATGGAGCCTAAAAG
>JAITIH010000320.1 GCA_031279525.1 Deltaproteobacteria bacterium
CTAATGGGCCGACCGAAGGCCGCCTTAAAGCCCAAAAAATGGGCCAGCTTTCTAGCCTTTATAGCCTTCCTAAGCTCCTGGCCGTCCCGGCCTTCTAGGGCCCCAAAACTTGGGTCAAAGGCCCTTAAGCTTCCCCAAAAAACCAAAAGGGGGCGGCTTGCTCGTTATTAAAAGCCAAAAAAAACCTAAAATGGGCCTAAAGCTCAAAAAAGCCTAAAATGGGCCAAAGCCCAAAAAAGCCTAAAAGCCCCGCCTATGGGCCTTACTTGTCGTAGTAAAAGGGCCTTAATTTTTGACTGCGCTTATAGTGCCGCAGCTTATTGAGGGCTTTAAGCTCGATCTGCCGGATTCTCTCTCGGGTGACCCCAAAGACCGCCCCGACCTCTTCCAAGGTGTATTCCCGGGTCTTGTCGATGCCGTAGCGATACCGGATCACCTCGGCCTCCCTGGGAGTCAGGGTGCCCAAGGCGGACCGGATTCTCTCTAGGCAAGCCCGGTTCATGGCCGCCTTGTCCGGCGCGATGCCGTAGTGGTCGGGCAGGATGTCGCCTAAGCTGATCTCCCCGTCCTCCCCCACCGGGGAGGTCAAAGACAAGGTGTCCTTGGAGCTCTTTAAGGCCTGGCTGACCCGCCGGGGGTTTATGTCGGCCTTTTTGGCGATCTCCAACTCCGAGGGCTGGCGACCTAGCTCCTGGGTCAGGCGCTTGGAGGCCCGGACGATCTTGTTGATGGTCTCCGATAGGTGGACCGGTAGCCTAATGGTCCGCGACTGGTCGGCGATGGCCCGGGTAATGGCCTGGCGGATCCACCATGTGGCGTAGGTGGAAAACCTGGTGCCCCTTCGGTAGTCGTACTTTTCCACGGCCCGGATGAGGCCGATGTTGCCCTCCTGGATGAGATCCAAAAAACCTAGCCTGGAGTTGCCGTATTTCTTGGCCTCGGAGATTACCAGCCTTAAGTTGGCCTGGATCAGGGCCTGGCGGGCGTCGTCGGCCATGAGCTGGCTGCGCTCAAGGCTTCGGCACAGCTCGTGGAGGGCCTCGGAGCTCATCTGGCAGGCTTTTTCCAGCTCTTTGGACTTTTTAAGGAGCCAATCGACCTCTTGGAGCCGGATTAGCTCGGCTTTTTTAGCCTTTTCCGGGGCTTTTCCGGCTTTTCCGGCTTTTTTGGCCGCGGCCGGAGCTTGGGCCGGAGCCGGAGCCTGGGCCTGGCCGGCTGGCGGGACCGCGACAAGAGGCTCGCTAAGCTTTGGGCTAGGCCCCATTAAGTCGTCGTTAGCGGGGTCCAGGCCAAAGGCCCGCCTTTGGGCGGCGATCTCGGCCATTTGGCGGTCCCAGTCCCGGAAGCGTTCGATTAATTTTTTGCGGTGGCTTTTGATAAGGCCCAGCTCCCGGCCTAAACGGGCGATCTCGGAGTCGTAGCGGCCTAACCGCGCCTCCATGGCTTTTTGGCGAAAAGAGTCGGGCGGGTGGGCGGCGGCCTCAACCTTTTTCAGGTAACGGCCACGTTTGGCCAGCTGTTTTTCCAAGCCGTCGAAGGCCTCCAGGACCTGGGCTAGGTCTCTTGAGGGCTTGTCCTCGAAGACGAAGTCCACGACCGCGTCTTTGAGGGCTATCTCCCCGCGGGCCAGCTTTTCCCGGACCTCCAAGAGGCTAGCCCGGCCGGCCGGGGTCTTAATCAGGGCGTTTAAAACCTCGGCCTCCCCAAACTCGATCTGTTTAGCCAGGTTAACTTCCTCCTCGCGGTTAAGGAGGCTGTACCTGGCCATTTCGCGCAAGTAGAGCCTTAAGGGGTCGGTCGACCCCAGGTCGTCCGGGGCTTCCTCGCGGCTTTCGGCGAGGTCTGGGGTCGGCCACGACCCCTCGAAGCTCTCGCCGGCCTCAATTAGCCGCTTTAGGCCCCCGGCCTCGTCGGCCTCGGTAAAGGCCTCCCCCTCGCCCAGAAAAGTTGAGTTCTCGGTCAAGCCCTGGTCGAGGTCCAAAGCCTCGCTGGGGCTCAAATCGGCGTAATCCCGCTTATCTTTCGGCCAACGGCGCCTAATGTTCATGTGAAGGCTCTCCTTACGGGTTTTTACGAAAAAAACTAAAGACCCTTAACAGATTCGACGGGAAACACGGAAAAATGCCTTATCCCCTCACCTGGCCGGGGTCCAAGGCTAACCCGTCGGCTAGCCCCATGGCCTTACGCCAGGCCAAATGCCAGATTTTATTTGGCTATTCGCGCGGCTAGATTTACAATAAATCGAAATTCGAAATCGAGCCGCCGGCTTTAAGCGAGCCAGCGCCAAAACCGCGTATATTATAATATTTTATGAGGAAAAGTCAAGCCCCTCTGGGAAAAATTCCTAAAAATTTCGGTTTTTTCTATGGAAAAAATATGTCGCTTCCCAGTTTTAGCCCAAAAGATATCACTTTGACCCGGCTTATGAGCCAGGCCTATAGGCTCCGAAAGTGGCCGAGAATTAACGGTTTTTGGCCTAAAAAGTTCCGATCCTTGGCCCGTAACCTCTTAAATTTAATCAAAAAACGAGTTTAACGCCTAAAGGGCGAGTAGGGGGCCAAAAGGCCAAAGCGGGCCGAAGGCGAGCCAAACGAACATGCCGATATTGGAAGTCATCGATCTGGCCAAAACCTACGGCGCCGGCGAGGCCGAGGTCGAGGCCCTGCGCGGGGTGAGTTTAGCCGTGGAGCAGGGGGAAATCTTTGGGGTGGTCGGCCCCTCGGGCTCGGGCAAAAGCACCTTTATCCGCTGCCTTAACCTTCTGGAGCGGCCCACTAGGGGCCAGGTCGTTTTCCGGGGCCAGAACTTACTGGAGGTCGGGGAGAGACGGCTCCGGAAGATCCGTAGGGACATGGGCCTTATTTTTCAGTCCTTTAACCTCATGTCCTCCCGCACCGCCGCCGACAACGTGGCCTTTCCCTTAAAGGTGGCGGGATTCCCCCGGCGGGAGATAGACCAAAGGGTGGCCGAGCTCTTGGAGCTGGTCGGCCTTTCCGACAAGGCCAAGGCTTACCCGGCCCAGCTCTCAGGCGGCCAGAAGCAAAGGGTCGGCGTGGCCCGGGCCCTGGCCAACCAGCCGCGCGTTCTTTTGTCCGACGAGGCCACTA
>JAITIH010000336.1 GCA_031279525.1 Deltaproteobacteria bacterium
GAAAAAATAGCCCCTGGCCCTTAAGGCTAAGGGATATTTGGCCGATAATGGTCTTGACAAGTTACTCTTAAAGGCGTATATTAGTCAGTTGACGGCGGGATTCCGCTAGTTATCGCATCCGCCTAATTTTCTTTTAAATCATGGGGGTGACCAGGTTTCGACGGGGATAGTTGAGACCAAAGCCGCAGGCCGAGCGACCCAGTGACTCGTTAATCCATCGGGACTAAACACAAAAGCAGACTCTTACGAGTACGCACTGGCTGCATAGCCAGCGTCCCTGGGCAGATGCGGCCCACAGCTTCTCAGGGGCGTAGTTAAACGGGCTGGTCAGGTTCGGGGGGACCCAGCTAAACCTGACGAGAACTAACTGGTTTCTCGCCCCAAGATCGCCTGTCCGTTGGCGGTGGAGGGGTTAAAACTTAAAAACGGAACAAGCCTGTAGACACTTTGGGGTAAGATCTTCGGACGCGGGTTCAATTCCCGCCACCTCCACCATTTTTTAGTTATTTAATAGTCCATTAAGTCCGTAAAAGTTCGAATGCCAAGTCAAATAATTGGTTTTCGGTTTTTTTCTAAATTACGCTCAGAGCCCTTCCTAGAAACCGTTAACTTCCATCCCGCGGGGCCGTCGAAGTTCCCGCAAGTCGACGCGTGCTCCACTCAATCCTCTAACCATTCCCGGTCAAGCCGCTAACGTGGTTTTATTCCCTTTTCCAGTAAGCTCTTTCCTCGCCTTTGAACGTCAATCCCCCTTTCGAAAAGTCGATACAGATCGCGAAGCGATCCTTTTTCCGAGCTTTTAGGCGTAATTTTCATTCTTCTTGGCCTTCGACTTTGGTCTTTCGGTCTTGATGATTTTGGCTAGCGGCGGACGCCTCTATGAAGGAAGAACGCTTTAGGCGGGTAACCGCCAAGAGTCTATTTTCCGGCCAAACTCTTCAAGCGGCCTTAGCGCGTAGGCGGCTCTTCTTGACAGGGTTTTTTATTTGTACTATATTCTACTTATTGAATATAGTACAAGGAGATTGTCCATGTCGCTTAAGCACGGCTTGTTAGGTCTTTTAAACTACGGCGTCATGTCCGGCTATGAGCTAAATAAAGCCTTTAACGCCTCTTTAGGCTTCTTCTGGCAAGGCCAGGCCAGTCAGATTTACCGGGAACTAGCCGCCATGGAGCGGTCCGGTTGGCTAACTTCGGAGAGGGTCGTTCAGGAGGACAAACCGAGTAAGAAGCTTTACGCCTTGACCGAGGCCGGGAAAAAGGCTCTGGCCGAGTGGTTGGCGGACCCGGACGGCGGGGTCGCCGAGGCTCTTAGGGTGCGGAGCGCGTTTCTGATGCGAGTCTTTTTTGGCGGAGAAACGCCGCCGGTGGAAACTATCGCTTTAATTCGGGCCTTCCGCGACGAGAGCGAGAAGGCCCTTAGAGCCCTAGGAGCGACCTCGGCCAGCGTCGCCGAATACGCCCAGACGGTCCCCGACGAAAACAAAATCAAATACTGGCGCCTGGTCGCCAAATTCGGGGACGGCTATTACCGGGCCGCCGTCGAATGGGCGCGCAAGGCCCTCGCGGAGCTAGAGGCCAAGCTATGAGCGTCGTCTTAATAAACGGCAGCCCCAAAGGGGAGAGAAGCAACTCCCTTAAACTCGCCCGGGCCTTTCTGGAGGGGATTGGTCAGAGCGCGGAGGTCGTCGAAGTGGCCCGGCTCAAGATCATGCCCTGCCTAGGTTGTTTCGCCTGTTGGAACGAGACTCCCGGCGAATGCGCCCTAAACGACGACATGGCCGGGATCTTAGAAAAAATCATCGCCGCCGAGACCATCGTTTGGAGCTTTCCTTTGTATTATTGCTCCGTTCCAGGACCGCTTAAAAACCTCATCGACCGCCAGCTGCCGCTTCTTTTGCCTTTTATGGCCCCAGGCCGCGAGTCCGGCTATCACCCGCCGCGCCACGACCTCTCGGGCCAGCGGCGCGTGGTCGTCTCGACCTGCGGCTTTTGGACCAGCCAAGGCAACTACGACGGGGTGACGGCTACGTTTGACCTCGTCATAGGCTGCGATTACGAAAAAATCTTCTGCGGCCAAGGAGAATTGTTCCGAGCGCCCGAATTGCGCGAGCGGACGGACGCTTATCTGGCCACAGTCCGGCGGGCCGGAGCGGAATACGCCCAAGGGGGGATCGCCCCAGCCACGCGCGCGGAGTTAGCCGAGCCAATTTTCCCGCGCGAAGCCTTCGAGCGGTTGGCCAACGCCTCCTGGGGCCTTAGCCCTGACGGCCACTCCGTAAACCCCGAAAGAGTCGACGACGGCCTGGAGCTCGCCAAGCGTCTGGCCGCCATTTACCGGCCGGACGGGCGAGAGCGGGTCGTGGAGTTCGTCTACCTCGACCTTAGGCGGACTTGTCAAATCGTTTGCCGAGCCGACGGGGCCAGGGCTATTGACGACGATTTAAAGCCCTACGACACGCGGATCGAAACTCCTTACTCCTTGTGGCGAGACGTCGCCCGAGGCGAGATCTCGGGAGCCGAGGCCCTATTCCAAAAAAAATTCCGCGTTTTAGGCGACTTTAGCCTAATGACTCGCTGGGATGAGCTCTTCGGCGGCCCGCTCCCAAGCCGCGCGCGAGGAAAGGCCGCCCAAAGCCCGAAGGCCAATATGGCCGCCCTTTTAGGGCCTTGGCTGGCTCTTTGGGTCGGGACGATCGTAAACCCTACCGTGGGCGGGAATTTAGGGATAATGGCCGCCGCCCTTATTCCTCTGACTTGGCTGGCCTTAAAACCCACCCTCTACGAAAGGCTTACCGTCTTCGCGGTGGCCTGCCTTTCGCTCGCGGCCTTAGCCGGCGCGGGCGCTCGCCTTATCGTGCCCATAGGCTACGCTCTCATGGGCCTCATGTGGCTAGCCACCTTATTTGGGCGGATTCCTCTGACCGCGCGGTACTCCGCCGACCGCTACGGTGGGGAAAAAGCCTTTAAAAATCCGCTGTTTATCCGAACCAACTGGATCTTAACGGCTTTTTGGGGGGTCGCGTTTCTCCTGATGGCCTTGGGGAATTACGCGCTTATTGGAGGAGCGCTGGATTGGCTTTATCTGGCCATCGTTAACGCGGCGATTCCCGGGGTCATGGGCGGGTTTTCGGCCTGGTTTCAGAGACAATATCCCGCTAAATGGGCCAGAGGCTAAACGTTAGGCCTACCTTTTTGAAGAAGTTACGATTCACGTCGTTGGCCGTTAAACGAGAAGTCTTTAGGTTACGCCAAAAACTTTTTAGGGTTAGCCCGCCTCTAATCGCGATATATATGGACGCTTGTCGCGGAATCAGGCCAATAGGGGATCGTCGTCCTACCTAACGGACCGCTAAGCGCCTTTAAGTCCTCCCCGCCCCGCTTTTTAGGAAACTGAGTCGCTTTCCGTCGCTTAAGTCGCCGACCTCGCCTGGAGCGGACTTTCGCCGCTCCGCTATAAGGGTTTCCTTAGGCGTATATATTAAACTATATTGCCATTTAATATATTATAAAAGTTTCTTAAGATAAATTTTAGGCTATCTATAGACTATAAATCTCATTAATTACTTTGTATTTTAAGCTTTTTTATGCAAATTTAGCCAGAGTCCCCAGCTAGTCCTGGCCTCGCGGGTTTTACCCAAAATCAGTCGAGCCTAAAGAAGTAAAAAAAAATTTTTTGACCTAAACGATCATGAAGCGTTGGCTTCGCCCCAGGACATGAAACAACGGAATGTGGCGCTATAGCGATTGTCCAGACACAAAGCCTTGATAAAAAAATTGTT
>JAITIH010000004.1 GCA_031279525.1 Deltaproteobacteria bacterium
GTTCTTCTCCAACAGCTGACGGAGGGCAAAAATGAAACTGATTATCGCCTTTATTCGCCCTGAGGTCCTTCAGGACGTCAAACTCAAACTTTACTCCCAAGAACTGTACTCAATGTCCATCACCAACGTCCTGGGAGCCGGGCAGCAGAAGGGGTACACTGAGGCCTACCGTGGAATTCAGACCGAGGTCAACTTGTTGAAGAAGATTCGCCTGGAAATCGGGGTGTCCGACGACAAAGTCGAACAGGCCATCAGGGCCATCTCCGAGGCGGCCCACACCGGTCAAACCGGCGACGGAGTCATCTTCGTCCTGGACACCGTCCGCACCTTGCGCATCCGCACGGGAGAGCCCATTTAACGACCTTTCTCTTGGCGCGTTTACTTAAAACTTCCCCCCCAGCCGCGCGGCCGGATCCATTCTGGCCGCGCGTTTTTTTTCGCGCCTTAGATGGGCGTTGACTTTAGGACGGTGAAACGTCCGGCCAAAAGCCAGGGCGGCGAGAACTGTGGCCAAAGGCCAGGGCGCCCGTTAGCGAGGAGAGATCCGTTGGAAGCCGTAAGGTCAAACTAAGCCCGGCTCAGCAAAAAACCGATCGAAAAAGCCGAGGAATTCGCCCCATTGGACGTTTTCTAGGGCGGCGGCGGATGGGCGGTTTTTTTAAGCGAATCGACGGTTAATAAGGAAAGTTAACTTGGAAGGCGCAACTAAAAATCAGGAAAATGACAATTTGACGGCGAATTATTAAAATGTTAGATTAACGTCACTCGCCTTTGGCTAGCCTTTCGCGCGGGCGCCGTCGCCTTTAACCAAAATGCGTTCAATTACGGCCGGAACCGCGAAATAAAAGAAATGGAAGGTGGCTGTTTCTTAGGAGTGAAATAATCGCGTAATTTAAAAAATCATTGGCGCGCCTGGCGTTGTGGTTCGGTAGTGAGTATAAAATCCGGGAATTTTGGGATGTAATGAAGAAGAGCGCGCGTAAGTTTTTTTGGGATTTTAGCTCGCCCTGACGAATGAGGGCCGTTTGGCCCTAAAACTAGCGGGCGATATGGCCAACAAGGACGTTTTATGCCAAAAATCCTCTGGTTAATTTCGTTTTTTGTTATTTTTCTAGCCGCCCCCGCCCTTTGGGCTGCCAACCCGCCCACTGAGACCGCCGAGACCCCGGCGCCAAGCCAGGCCATCCGGGATCTGGCCGCGAGCGAGGTCGCTTTTTCCTTAGGCCTCTACGGCCAAGCCAGCTCGGCCGAAGGCGACCTCTTCTTTTCGCCGGCTAGCGTCTACGCGGTCCTGGCCATGCTCCGCGAAGGGGCCGGCGGCGAGACCTTAAGCCAGCTGAGCCAAATTCTGAACGCCCCGACTAAGCCCGCCGAAGGGGAGAAGACGGTGGCCCAAAACATGTCCGACCTAGCCAGTTACCTGGAAAAGGTCGGGCGAGCCAAGAAGGTCGACTCGGCCCAGGCCAGGCGACTAACCCCCAAAGCTCCGGCCAAGGAGGCTCCGGCCAAGAAGGCCGGGCCGGCTAAAGAGGCCGGGCCGGCCAAGAGCCTTACGCCAACCAATCAAGGCGAGGCGGCCGAGGGCGTCGACGAGGCGGGCGGCGGGGAACTGTCCCTGGCCAACTCCCTGTGGCCCTTAACGGGGTTAAAGCTATCGCCCAAATACTTAGAGGCCTTAGGCGACGAGCCGCCGATCTTCCTGGTGGACTACAAAAACGACGGCCAAGGGGCCATCGACCAAATTAACGCCTGGGTCGCGGAGCGCACCAAAGGCAAGATCGAGAACCTTTTAGGCTCGCCCCTGCCGGAGGACACCTCTTTGGTTTTAATTAACGCGGTTTATTTTCTGGGCAAATGGACCTTTCCCTTTAAAAAGGAAGACACCGCGCCTAGGGATTTCGCCTTAAGCTCCGGGGAAAAGGTCAGCGCGCCCTTCGTAAACCAGACGCGCGGCTTTGGCTACCTCGCCATCGACGAGGGGCAGATCCTCCAGTTGCCTTACGGCGACAAGAGCCTGTCTTTACTGGTCTTGCTCCCGGCCGACAAGCCGGGCGCTTTAGCCGCGCTGGAAAAAAAGCTGACCCCCGAGAGTTTGGCCCAATGGCGTAAGGACCTAATCGGGGCCCGGGTCCAGGTTGCCCTGCCCAAGTTTAAAATCGTCTGGGGGACCAACTCTTTTAAAGAGGCTCTGGAGAAAATGGGGCTGAAGGCTCCCTTCGCGGTCGAGGCCGATTTTTCCAAGATAACCGCCGACGCCGAGCTTTTGGTCAGCGACGTCCTCCATAAGGCTTTCGTGAGCCTGGACGAGGAGGGAACCGAGGCCGCCGCCGCCACGGCCGCGATCATGCCCCAAAGGGCCTTTATCGACGACCCCAAAGTTTTCGTGGCCGACCGCCCATTCGTCTTTTTAATCCAGGAAGAAGCCACCGGGGCCATCTTGTTTATGGGCCGCCTAACCGATCCTAGGGACTAAAGGCGCCTTAGCCCTCTCCCCTCGCCTTCGCCCGTCCCAAAAATTTAGCCGGGGTCCAAACGGGCCCCGGCCAGGCCAAAAAAACCGTAAAAATAAAAGCGACTTTCCCTGGCCCAAAAGCCAAAGGGCGCGTTAGGGGAGCTTTTTTGGCCTTAAACGTTAGCCGGTTTGCGCTTAATGAAATTGCCGTCGTTTAACTCTTGAAAGGCCAGGCCCAGCTCTTTTTTGGTGTTCATGACTATCGGGCCGCCCCAGGCCACGGGCTCGCGCAGAGGTTTGCCCTGATAAAAGAAAAACCTTAAATCCCTGAGCCCGTTGGCCTCCACCTCTATGGCGTCGCCAGGCCCAAAGAGGACGGCGGTTTTTTCATGATACTTGTGGCCGCCGATTATCGCGTCGCCAAGGATCAAAAAAATGAAATTCGTCTCGTCGGGTATGGTGGGGATAACGGCCTTTTCCCCGGCCTGGACCAGAAAATCGATGTAAGTGGCCTTGACGTGCGGCGGTTTGACCCCTTCCTGACCAGCGTAGCGGCCGGCCAGGATCCGGGCCTCGCCAAAGGCGGTCTTAACCACGGGAATCATGTCCCTTTTGACGTCAAAATAGGAAGGGTCGGTCATCTTCTCAGAGCTGGGCAGGTTCAGCCAGAGTTGGACTCCCAAAAGCCAAGGATATTCCAGGGGCATCTCCTGGTGCATGATCCCGCTGCCCGCCGTCATCCACTGGCTCTCTCCGCCGACGATTAAGCCCTCGTTGCCCAAGCTGTCCTTATGCTCCATCTGGCCTTCCAAAAGGTAGGTAATGGTCTCAATTCCCCGATGGGGGTGGAAGGGAAACCCCATCGTGAATTCCTCGGGATTATGCGAGTCGAAGGAATCCAGCATTAGAAACGGGTCAAAATCCTGAACGTTCGCCACCCCCAAGACCCGAACCAGCTTGATGCCCGCCCCGTCCGTAGTCTCGTGGCCTTTAACGGTTTTCACAACTTCTCGAAGGGTCATGCTTAGGGGTTCTCCTTTTTAATTCCTATGGATCCGGGCCAAGAAAATCGCGAAAATTTTCCAGGGCCATTGAAAAACTCCAGGCCCCCCATAGGCCCTTTAGCGGAGGCCAAAAAAAGTCGCGCCCCGATTGGGGCAAAGGGAGTTTTAAAGACTTGGTTTTATAGTACGCTAAAATGAGCCAAAAAGCCAATTATAAGACAATTTAAATTGAAAAAATGGCGTTCTCCGACTAGCGCGCCCCCTAAAAGGCGCCAATAAGCTTTCAGCTAACGCCCCCCAAACATCGCCCCCGGCCATCGCCGCCCGGCCAACTCCCGCCAAACGATCGCCAAGCCCCAAAAAGCCGCCCAAAAAAGCTAAAATCCTCGGCCTTAAACTCCTAAGGCCACTTCCTGGCCTGACCTACTTTCGGCCAAGAAATAGTTTTTAGACTTTCCTAACTGGCCGGGCGCCCTTATCCGGTCGGCGGTCGCCTTTTGGATCGCGGCCTATTCCGCCAAGAAGAGGTCGCCGGCGATGAAAGCTTGGACGTAGGGCTTTACGCGTTTTGGCCAAGCAGGTCAAAGCTTTGTTAGAATCGGCAAAACGACGACGCTGGCCCCGTTGGAATTGAATCGCGTCGACGCCGGTTTTTCGAACGCCGACGTCGGCCGCCTTTGGCTTGGAGCCGGCGAACGGAAAAATGAACGAAAAGCGAGCGCGCGACCCGATTTTGGCGCGATTAAGATGAGCGAAACGTATAATTCATGGAGATTTAAAAGGCCTCATTGGCGGATAATATAAAATAAAAAGTTAAAGTTTATAAATTTATTATATAAAGGTGTCAATTTAGAAAAATAAAAAACTAATTGCAGAGGCCAGCCCTAACTTGAGCCGCCATAAGGCCGATCTAGTTAGGGCCAACGGACGTCCGTTTTTTGGCCAAACCAAGCGTCTTGGGCCAAGGCCAAAAAGACGTAGATAGGAGCCAAAGCTAAAGAAGGGGGGAGCCTTAGAGTTGATAACCCGCTCAAAATTATTGTATTGTAAAAAAATAAGAAGATAATGGCTCGAATCGCTTATGGTCTAAAGGCCGTTAACCGCCAATTTTTACAGTCGTCCCCTTTGGCCTTAGGTCTCGGGCCTTCCTGGGCGGCTCCTCGCTGGCCGCGCGCCTTCTTAGGCCTTAGGCGCGACCAGGCGCGCCTAAGACCAGGTTTTTTACAAAAATTTTACAAATATTTTACAGTACAAATTTTTTTAGGGGCGTTTTGGTTCTTGGATTGCCCCTAAATTATCTTTCTATGGGCGGGATCTAAACCTAAACGTGGAAGCCGCCCGCCCTATTTCGCTAGCCAGGTTATGTATTTGGCCAAAGCCCAAAGGATTTAGGCTCATGAAGGTTTTGCTTTTTAACGGCGGCCCGCACGAAAAAGGCTGCGTCTACACCGCTTTAGCGGAAATCGCCGCGACTTTAAAATTGGAAGACGTGGAAAGCCAGTATTACTGGCTCGGCAATAAAGCCATCCACGGCTGTATGTCCTGCTGGGGGTGCGTGGACAAAGGCAAGTGCGTCATCGACGACCAGGTCAACGAGTTTGTGGCTTTGGCCGTTAAGGCCGACGGGTTCGTCTTCGGGTCCCCGGTCCATTACGCCTCGGCTTGCGGGGCCAGCTGCGCGTTTTTGGACCGGGTCTTTTTCTCCAGCCAAAATCACAAGGGCGGCCCAGTTTTTTACCTAAAGCCCGCGGCGGCCGTGATCTCGGCCCGACGAGCCGGAACCACCGCCGCCTTCGACCGGCTGAACAAATACTTCGCCATCTCGCAAATGCCGATTATTTCGTCTTGCTATTGGAACATGGTCCATGGGTATACCCCGGACGACGTCCAAA
>JAITIH010000054.1 GCA_031279525.1 Deltaproteobacteria bacterium
CTGGCCAAGGCTGGCTTAAAACGATAAGCCATCCTTGGCTAGCTGGATAGGCCCAAGGCCGAGCCCAGAGTCTGGCGAGCTTCCAAAAAAGCTAGCCCGATTGCCGCCTAAGGCCTTAATAACCTTCGACCCAGCTTCAATCTAGCTTAAGGGCCTTTACCCTTAGGCGGATTTCCTAAACCTTAGGCCTTAACCTTAAAACTAGGTCCTAACCTCTCGCCTAAAGCTAAAGGCTTCGTTCTGGGCCGGGCTCAGAGCCTTAGGCGACCAGTCCCGAGTCTAGCCAGTTTCCCCACTCTAGCCAGTTTCCCGGCCTTAGGGCCTTCGGCTTAGGCCGCCCCATTCCCCTATAGAGGCTATCTTAACCTCTGGCCCAGGCCTTCGGTCTAGCCGCTCTTTGGCCCCTACCCTTAACGGCGACCCATTTGGCCGCCGCCTTTTTAGCTTTGGCCGCCCGCCCCTATGGGCCTGGGCCAAAGGCCTAAGACTTTAGGGCGTTTTAAAAGAGGGGCTTTTTTTTACAGGCCCCCGAAAGCCGTCTTTCCGCCCACCACGGTCAGAAGAACCTTTATTTTGGGGATTTCCTCGTCCGGGCAGGCCATAAGGTCCCGGTCTAAGACCGCGAAGTCGGCCATGGCCCCCGGGGCCAGGACCCCGAGCCGGCCTTCCTGAAAGGCCGCCCTGGCTCCCCAAACCGTGTAGCTGGCCAAGGCCTCAAAGCGAGTCAGCCGATGGGCCGGCAGAAACCCGCCCGGCGGCTGGCCGGCCAGGTTCTGGCGGGTCACGGCCGCGTAGATCCCCAAAAAAGGGTTGACCGGCTCCACCGGGCAGTCCGAGCCGTTGACGAGATAGCCGCCCCGGTCCAGGACGCCCCGCCAGGCGTAGGCCCTTTTTAGGCGGCCCGGGCCTAAGCGATCCGCGGCCATGGTCAGATCGGTCATAAGGCCCACGCTCTGGATGGAGGGGATTAGGCCCATGGCCAAAACCCGGTCCAGGTCCGCGTCGGCCACCACCTGGAAGTGCTCCAGCCGCCAGCGCCGGTCGGTCCGGCCCGGGCCTAGGACTTTGGCGACGGCGGCCACGGCCTGGGCCACGGCCGCGTCCCCGATGACGTGAATGGCCACTTGCAAGGATTTATCCCGGGCCAAGGCCAGGTAGCTGGCCAAGGCCTCGTCGCTAAGGCTCCGGCTCCCCCTATGGCCGGGCCGGTCGGCGTAGTCCTCCAACAGCCAGGCGCTGCGAGAACCTAGCGAGCCGTCGGAGAAGAGCTTAAGGCCGTCTATGGCCAAATGGCCCTCGCAAAGGCCGTCGGCCCGGGCCAACTCGCCTAAGCGTGCCCAGCCGTTTTGGTGGGCGTAGGCCCGGTAGCGGATCTTAAACTCCCCGGTCGGGTAGCCCCGGGCCAGGACGGCCAGCTCCTCGGGCCGGGTGGCCGCGTCCACGACCGTGGTAAGGCCGTGGCCTAGCATTTCCCGCTGCGCCAAGAGCATGGTCTCCTTCAGGTCCCGGCCGTCCAAGGGCGGCATGACCGAAAGGACGTAGAACATGGCCTGGCCTATTAAGACCCCATTGGGGCTACCGTCGGGGCCTCTGACGATCTCGCCCCCTTCTGGGTCCGGGCCCAAAACCCGAAGGTCGGCCGCGGCCAGGGCCAAGGAGTTGGCCCAGACCGAGTGCTTGTCCACCCGGTCCAAGGCCACTGGGTTATTGGGGCTAGCTTGATCTAGAGATTTTTTGTCGGGCCAGGCCTGGCCCGGCCAAAGGTTCTGGTCCCAGCCGCGGCCATGGAGCCAGGCCCCCGGCGGGAGGGCCGCGGTCGCCTGGGCCACGGCCGCCAAGGTCGCCTCGAAGGACAGCCCGTAAAGGTCCAGCTGGCCGAGGCGCAAGCCCTCGTGGGTGACGTGGGCGTGGCTGTCGATGAGCCCCGGGACGACGGCCTGGCCTTTTAGGTCGATAATTTCGGGGGATTTTGGCAGTAGGGCTTCGGCCGCGGCCAAATCGTCGCCCACGTAGACGATCTTTTGGCCGACCGCGGCTAGAGCCTTGGCCACCGGCCGCTCGGGGTCCATGGTCAAGATCCGGCCGCCGCGCCAGAGCCGCCCTATCGCGGGCAAGGGGCGGCCTAAAAGTCGTAAAAATGGCCGTCGCCGTTCAATAGGCCATGGCCATTTTTGGTCACGACGACCAGTTGCTCGAGCCTTACCCCGCCGCGGCCGGGCAGGTAGATCCCCGGCTCCACCGTGACCACGTTTCCGGGCGTTAAGGGCTCTTTATTCCGGGCGGAAAGGCTAGGGGCCTCGTGGACGGCCAGGCCGACCCCGTGGCCTAGGCCATGATTGAAATGCCGGCCGTAGCCGGCCTTTTGGATATGGCCCCGAGCGGCCTGGTCGACGTCGCAGCTACGAGCCCCCGGCCGAATGGCCTCAATGGCCTTAAGTTGGGCCTCCCGAACCGCCCGGTAGATCTTCTTCTGCCAGCCTTTAGGCGATCCGACTATCATGGTTCGGGTAATGTCGGCGGCGTAGCCTTGGTAGCGGGCCCCGCAGTCGATCACCACGGCCTCGCCATTTTGGATGGTTTTTTCCCCGGGCGAGGCGTGGGGCAGGGCCGCCTGGGGCCCGGAGGCCACGATGGTCTCAAAGGCCGAGCCCTCGGCCCCCAGCTCCCGAAAGGTTCGGTCCAAAAAAAAGGCCGCCCTCGCCTCGGTCCAGCCGGGCTCAAGGCTCTCCCATAGCTGGCCAATGGCCTTTTCGGTAATGCGCAAGGCCTTTTTGATTAAAGCTAGCTCCGCGGCGGATTTGACCGCCCTTAATGAGCTTGGGTCGAAGGGCAAGGGCTTAAGCGGGCCTTTTATGGCCGCGGTTAAGCCATTAAGACCAGCCACGGTCAGGTAGTTGGGCTCGAAAAAAAAGCCCTCTTTGGCTTTGGGCAATTCGGCCAAAGCCGCCCCCAAGCCCCCGCCTTTAACCAGGACGAACTCAAAGCCCACGGCTTCCCGCTCGGCCGCCAAGACGTAACGGGAGTCGGACAAAAGGAACTGGCGATCTAAGGTCACGAAAAGAGCCCCCACCGACTCGACCAGGGTGGGGTCGGTCGGGGAGAACCCGGAAAAATAGCGGCGGTTTTCCGGGCCGGCGATCAGGACGGCGGGGCAGGAGCTTTTTCTCATAAGCCGCCGCAGCCGCCCTAAGCGAGCCGCGACGGCCCGATCCGCGAAAGGCCCAACGGGCATGCGCGCACCTCTTTTAGGGCCAAAAGCCGGCCGACCCTTTTTGGGCCAGGGCCTTTGGCGGCCAGCCGCCCAGGCCAACCGCCCTCTTGGCTTAGGGCCGATTTTGTTTTAAAATTAAAAGGGCACAGTTTGAATCGACTAAAAAAAGGCCAGGGGCCTTAGCCGGCTTTCGCCTAAGGCCGAAAACCCATGGCGGCGGCTTTCGGGCGATTTTTCGCGGCCAGCTAGAACCGGTTAATGATAGCACAGTCGCCTGGCTTTTTGGGGAGATTAATTTGGCGGGCCTCATCTTAAACGTCCCTTACGGCAGCCCATTTCTGCCTAAGGCCGTCCACAAGCGGCTAACCCACACCGAAGAGGAGCTGCGCTGGGAGAACTATCGCCTAACCGACCCCTTCCTTTTGGAAATAGTCAAAAAAGCCGCCCAGCCCGACCCCGCGGCCGGCCCGTTAAGCGAGGCTCTAGTCAAACCCGAACTCAACGCCCCGCATAGGCTGCCTAACGCGCGGTTGGTAAGCTACCCCTATAGCCCCTTAGTGGCCGATCCTTTAGGGTTATTAGCCAAAGACCTCGGCCAGCTGGACAAACCTGAGCCTTGCCTCTTAACCAAGGGGGCCTTGGAAAAGAACCTGCCCAATTGGTCCTCGGCGGAAAGGGAATTTATTTTCTCCCATTGCGTAAAACCCTACGTCGACCAACTGGTCGCGGCCGGAAAGGAGCTCCTGGCCCAAGAGCGCCTCGCGATCCTGGTCAACGTTCGGTTTTTTTCCCACAAAACCTACCTCCACGACCACCGGGAGCTGCCCAAGCCCCAAATTAACCTTGGCCTTGAGGAAAAGCTCACCCCCAAAGGGCTCGCGACCTTAGTCGGCCACGTTTTCCGTCAGCTTGGCCTGTGGGCCGAACTGGACTTTCCCTTGGTCGGCTCGTGCGTCCCGCCGGAGATGGCCGCCTGGCCACGCCTTAAAGCCTTGGGCCTGGCCATTCGACGCGACCTTTACCTAGACGAGGCGAAAGCCCGGCTTAAGCCATCCGAGGGTTCTCTCGTCCGCGTTTTGAGGACTTTTTTTAGCTTATTGGGCCAGGAACTGGACCGAGTCTCGGACGTCCGCCTAAGGCGGGCTTTCCCGCCCAAGGCCCCGTCCAACGTGATAAAAGCCAGCCAGATGGCCCAAGCCGGCTAAAGCCAAGGGCTCACCGCCCTCCTTTACGTCATATCAATTTTCGGAGTTCGCGCTTTGTCCATTTTTAGCCCCAGCAAATACATCCTACGCTCGCCCATGAGCCTGGTCGACGAGAAAGCCGGCTTAGCCGAGCGGGCTGAGATCCCCTCAGAGGCCCAGGTCCGGCACGAATCCATGCTGATTAACGAGATCTCTTTGATCCTAGCCGAAAAAAGGACGGCCCTTTCCGTCCTCCGCACTGGCCTGGCCGTCTTGGTCCTGCCTATCTCGGTGGTCAGCGTCCTCGTGGCCGTCTCCCGCCACTACGACCCGGCCAAAGTCGCCTACCTTTTGGCCCCCCTTTTGGCCTTGTCCCTGGTTCTGGCCGTCTTGGGGCTGTTTTTGGTTTTTCGCTCTTTCAAAAAAGCCATTTTCCTGGATAAGCTTAACCAAATCCTCAAAAACCAAAACCCCCAGCTTAGGCTCTTAGCCCAGATGATGGATAAACGCCAGGACGCCCAAGCCAAAGGCCCGCCCCCGGCCCCTGGGATTGGTCCCGCTAGCTAAGCCGACTAAGCCCCT
>JAITIH010000066.1 GCA_031279525.1 Deltaproteobacteria bacterium
GTTTTAGATTTAGCCAGGCAAGACGGCGCCTGGCTTTAGGCTTTTTATAGCCTTAGCGGCCATGGGCGATGGACGGGCCTTTGGGGGGGTTTTTAGGGATTTTGGCGGGCGAAAGAGAAAAGGGCGAGGTTTTTAGGTTGGCCTCTGGCCTAGCCGCTGGGGCCAAAGAAGACGACGCCATAAGACAGCCCCCCAAAAAGCTAACCCCAATAAAAGCCAACCCAAAATGCCGCCGCCAGAGAACATTCGCCCCGAAAAACTAGCCCCAAAAATAAGCTAGCCTTAAAAAAGCCCCCTAAGGGCGCCATTGGCCTTTAGGGGGCTTTAATCTCTTAGCGGAGGTCTTCGCCTTAAGTCGGTCTCACGACCTCCGCGGGGGATCAGTATTCCGGCGGGAGCTCGTTCAGTTGGGCTAGGGTAAAGACCGGGCCGTCTTTGCAGACGTATTCCGGGCCGACGTTGCAGCGGCCGCAGATGCCTAAGCCGCATTTCATGCGGTTTTCTAGGCTCATGATGATGTTTTCCGGTTTGTAGCCGGCCTCGAAGAGGACGGGCTGGGTGGTTTTGATGGCGATGGGCGGGCCACAGATGATGGCCGCGGTGTTTTCGGCCGGCGGGCAGATTTCTTGGAGCACGGCCGGCACGAAGCCGACTTTGCCTTCCCAGCCCGGAACCATTTTATAGATGGCCACGTAAACGTCGATGTCGTCGCGCTTTTGCCAGGCTTCCCAGTCTTCCCGGAATAAAAGGTGCCCCGGGCTACGGGCTCCGTAGACGAAGGTGATGCGGCCGTAATTGGCCCGGTTGTCGGGATGGAGCAGCCAGACCACGGTGGCCCTAAGGGTGGTCACGGCGAAGCCGCTGGCGATGACGACGACGTTCTGGCCTTTTAAGGCGTGGACCGGATAGGGGTGGCCTAAAGGGCCCCGGACCCCCATGACGTCCCCGACCCGCATGTTGTGGAGATAGGAGGAGACCTGGCCCACGCGGTTAACCGTGAAAAGGACGTAGCCTTTTTCCGTGGGAGAGGAGGCGATGCCAATGGGGATCTCACCCTCACCGGGCACCGACAGCTCGGCGAACTGGCCAGGCAGGTACTCGAAGCGCTTTTCGTCCTCGGGGTCGAGAAATTCGAACTTAAAGGTCCTCAAACTTTTGTCCGGGGAATCCACGACTATGTCGGCGATGCGAACCGGATAGGGCATGTACGGATTGTTCACGCTAATCACCATTACCTAAGAGTCAAGCGCTGGCCTGGGCCATGGTCGCGGCCACGGTCCGGATGTCTATGTTGGCGGGGCACATGACCACGCACCTGCCGCAACCAGTGCAGCCGCGAACCCCATCTTGCTTAATGGGGATGTACTTGAGCTTGTGCATGAATCTTTGGCGAATCCGCTCGGTCTTGGAGGGCCTGGGGTTGTGGCCGCTGCCGTGACGGGTGAAAAGCTCGCTCATGCAGGTGTCCCAGTTTCGCATCCGGACTCCGCCGATTTCGTTGGCCTCGTCTTGGATGTCGAAGCAGTGGCAAGTGGGGCAGAAAAAGGTGCAGACCCCGCAGCCTAGGCAGGGCTCGGCCGTGGTCGCCCAGTGGTCGGCCTTGTACAGCTCCATGATCTGGCTATCGTCGATGACCCGGTAGTCCGGCAGAGCCCCTTGGGCGGCGATGGCCTTGGCCGTAAGGCTCTTAATCTCGGCGGCTAGATCGGCCGCCTCGGCTTGGGCGGCCTTTATGAGCTCCTCCCCGGCCGGGGTTAGGGCTTTTAGCCCTAGGCCTTTGTCTTTGGGATAGGCCAGGGCGTCTAAGCCGACCTCGCCAAAGGGGCTCCCGCCCATGGAGGCGCAGAAGCACTGGGGGAAGGGGTCAGGGCAGGCTAAGCCGATTTTAAGGGTCTTATCGTATTTGCCTTTCCAGTAAGGGTCGGTGAAGCGGTCGTTCTGAAAGACCTTGTTGGAGACGGATAGGCCCCTAGCGTCGCAGGGGCGGATCCCAAAGATGACCGTGGGCTCGGCGTGGTCGCCTAAATCTTGGTATTGGTTGGGGCGCGGCTTGTCGGCCAATTTATGGAAGGCCAGGATTTTCTCCGTCTGCGGGAAAAAGACCGACTTGGGCGACAGGCGCGTGTTGGCGTAGTCCAGGCTGACGGGGCCGGCGACCACTTCCAGGCGACAGTCGTCGCCTTGGGCCTGGGGGGCCAAAAGGCGACGGCCGTTGGCTAAGGCCGCGAAAAAGCCGGCCAGGGCGCTTTCTTTGACTAAGTATTCGGACATGAGGGGTCGTGGCCTTTCTCTATTTTATAAAATCGGCGGGGTCGTTGGGCTGATAGACCGTTAAAGGCGGCTTCTGCTCCCAGGCCAGCCCGGGCTCGTAGGACCAGTTTTCCTGGACCGACTTGTCTAAGACGCGATTGAACTCCCTGACTTTGATGTTGACCGGGCAGGCCGTCTCGCAGGCCCCGCAGGCCGTGCAGCGGCCGGCGCAGTGAAGGCCGCGCAAGAGGTGGAAAGTCATGGTGTCCATGGGGTCGGTGGATTTACCCAGCCATTGGGGCCTGGTCTCGTCGACGAAGCAGATGGGGCAATAGCACAAAGGGCAGGCGTTGCGGCAGGCGTAGCAGCGTAGACAGTCCTTAATTAGGTCCTTAAAATAGCTAAGCCGCTCTTCCGGGGTCTTGGCCAAAAGGGCCGCGATGTCCGCGAAGTCGTCGGGTTTAGCCCCCGGCACTTCCGGGCCGGTCAGCTCGTTGGAAAGGGTCGGGGTGCGGTGGGAGCAGGTCCGGCAGTTCCGCCTTAAGACCTCGTCCTTTTTTATTTCCACGCTAAAGCCTTGGCCCGAGACGGTGATGGAGTCGTCGGACTCCGTGGCCGCTTGGATGGGCCTAGGTTCTTTGTTGGCCACCTGGGCCGGGTCGACTAGCCCTGAGCAAGGCACCCCTAATATATAAAGGTTCTCTTTGGGGAACTGGTTTTCCGCGACCTGGCCGACCGCGCTCCGGGCGTCGCAGCCCTTGGCCACCAAAGCCACTTTCCCGGTCCGGGACGGCAGGTAGTTGGCGAGGTTGAGCCGGGCGAAGGAGCTCCAGACCAGGCGATCGCAGTCTTGGGTCGAGCGAGCGAAGAAGGGGGCCGCGACCAGGGGCACCGTGCCCTGGCGATAGCCGATGACCACCTCGGCTTGGCCGCTTTCCAAAAGGCTTTTGGCTTTTTCCCGAATTTTTTGGGTGATGGCT
>JAITIH010000079.1 GCA_031279525.1 Deltaproteobacteria bacterium
TATATATATTTTGAGAGAGAGAGAGAGAGAGAGAGAGAGAGAGAGAGAGAGAGAGAGAGAGAGAGAGAGAGAGCAATAAGCATGCCAAGCATACTAGTGCATATCTTTGATCGTATAAATTATTTTTCCTAATTAATTTAATCATTAACATGCCTATTACGATCCAAATTTCTATAAGTTTCGATATAAGAATAATTTTTAGCAACTAATATGTATTAAACCAACTCGATTCGAAAAATTGACGGTCTCGCAAAAATCCTTGATTTCGGGAATCGGTGGAAAAATCCTTTAATAATTTCAAGAGGTTATTTTTCTGGTTTTCATTTTTTGGATCGGAGCGGAATAATTAAAAAATTTTGAGACCGGGGCGGCGGCGCCCTCGGCGGTAAAATTTTTTAGGGGGGGGTTTTACTACCCCATCTGTCTTGATATACATTAACACATATCTATATATTTATATTTAATTATCTATATCTATTTTTTAAACTAAAAAAAGGCCATCTTCCAAGGAATTTTATCCTTGAAATGATGGCCCTCATAACCAATTCAAATTTTAAAAATATTATATAAATAAAAAAAACCGTTTTCCAAATGATTATCTCAATTGGAAGAACGGCTTTCTTAGCCTATATAAATTATTGTTTACTAATGTTTTATTTATTAAAACACGTTTATAAAATTAGCTATAAATAATAGAAGTTTAAAAGCTTATTTTAAGAACGTTTGGACGTTTTATGGAAAACGCGCTTTGGCAATCTGGAAACTAGACCTTAGGGCCTTCTGGCCCGAGCTTAAAAACAATCCCCTTTAGGACTGCCTGAAGCCATCTTCTTCAAAAAAACTTAAGTCAAGCCGGCTGCGCTGCGGGTAAATAATATATTTTTATATTTACTGGCCTTTTACGCGTCCGTCAAGTTTTTTTTACGTAAAAAAGCCGCCAGGCTACGCGCCGGACGGCCCTTTTTTCGCTTTTGGCCCTTGGGCCCGCCTTGTCGAGGCGGGCCCATAGTGGGGTTTACTTCTTGTCGTCCACTTCCTCAAACTCGGCGTCCACCACGTTCTCGTCCTTATCCTGGCCGGGCTGGCCGCCGCCGGGGCCGCCGCCAAAATCCTGGCCCTGGGACTGGGACTGCTGGTTCTGGCTAGCCTGGGCGTACATCTGTTCGGCCAGTTTGTGGCTGGCCTGGGTTAAGGCGTTGGTCTTAGCCTCAATGGTGGCCTTGTCGCCCTTGTCCAAGACTTCCTTAAGGTCGGCCACGGCCGACTCCACCTGGCTGCGGGTGGCCGGGTCGACCTTGTCGCCTAAGTCGGCCAAGCTCTTTTCCGTGCTGTAGATGAGGGTGTCGGCCTTGTTCTTCAGCTCCACCAGCTGCTTTCTGGCCTTGTCCTCCTCGGCGTGGATCTCGGCGTCCTTAATGAGGCGCTGGATCTCTTCCTCGCTTAGGCCGCTGGAGGAGGTGATCTGGATGGACTGCTCTTTGCCAGTCCCCAAATCCTTGGCCGAGACGTGGACGATGCCGTTGGCGTCGATGTCGAAGGTCACCTCGATCTGCGGGACCCCCCTAGGAGCCGGCGGAATGCCGACCAGCTCGAACCGGCCTAAGGTCTTGTTGCCGCTGGCCATTTCTCGCTCGCCCTGGAGGACGTGGATGGAGACGGCCGGCTGGTTGTCGGTGGCCGTGGAGTAAATCTGGCTCCGCTTGGTGGGGATGGTGGTGTTCTTCTCGATGAGCCTTGAGAAGACCTCGCCTTGGGTCTCAATGCCCAAGGACAAGGGGGTCACGTCCAACAGGAGCACGTCCTTGACGTCGCCTTTTAAAACGCCGCCCTGAATGGCCGCGCCCACGGCCACCACCTCGTCGGGGTTGACGCCCTTGTGGGGCTCTTGGCCGAAGATCTGCCGGACCTGCTCGACCACCTTGGGCATCCTGGTCATGCCGCCGACCAAAATGACCTCGTTAATGTCCCGGGCCGACAGCCCCGCGTCCTTTAAGGCCGTCTGGCAGGGGCCGACCACCTTGGCCACCAGGTCGTCGACTAAGCTTTCCAGCTTGGAGCGGGTCAGCTTTAAGTTTAAGTGCTTAGGCCCAGAGGCGTCGGCGGTGATGAAGGGCAGGTTAATGTCCGTCTCCATGGAGGTGGACAACTCCATCTTGGCCCGCTCGGCGGCTTCCTTTAAGCGCTGGAGAGCCATCTTGTCGGCCAAAAGGTCAATGCCCGTCTCTTTGCGGAACTCGTCGACCAGCCAGTCGATGACCCGCTTGTCGAAGTCCTCGCCGCCCAAAAATGTGTCGCCATTGGTGCTTTTGACCTCGAAGACCCCGTCGCCGATCTCCAAAATAGAGATGTCGAATGTCCCGCCGCCTAGGTCGAAGACCGCGATCTTCTGGTCGTTCCTCTTCTTGTCCAGGCCGTAAGCCAAGGCCGCCGCCGTGGGCTCGTTGATGATCCGAAGGACGTTTAAGCCGGCGATCCGGCCCGCGTCCTTGGTGGCCTGGCGCTGGGAGTCGTTAAAATAGGCCGGCACAGTGATGACCGCGTCGGTCACCGGCTCGCCTAAGTAGCTCTCGGCGGTCTGTTTCATTTTGGTCAAGACCATGGCCGAGATTTCGGCCGGCGAGTAGACCTTGCCGCGGACTTCCACGGCCGCGTCGCCGTTGTCGGCCTTGACGATGGCGTAAGGGGCCACTTCCAGGTCCTTGCGAACCTCAGGGGAGTCGTATTTGCGGCCAATCAACCTTTTGACGGCGTAGATGGTCGCCTCCGGGTTGGTCACGGCCTGGCGTTTGGCCACCTGCCCGACCGGCCGCTCCCCGCCCTCGGTGAAAGCCACGACCGAAGGGGTGGTCCGGTTGCCCTCGGTGTTGGCGATGACCTTCGGGTCGCCGCCTTCCATCAAGGCCACGCAGGAATTGGTAGTTCCTAAATCAATACCAATAACTTTTGACATAAAAAATCCTCCAAAAAAAATTAAATTAAATATTTAATTCTATATATTGCTAGAAAATAAAGTTAAGGAATGCGTTTATGCTTAAACGAATCGGCTTTACAGCGGTTTTAATCAGTCGCGGGGCTAATTAAGATTCGTTTTAGATTCGTTTTCAATCTAGCCCTGGCCTCGGCGGCTTGGCCTAATCTCGCCGCCGGCCCGGCCTTGGGAGGCGGGGCCTTAATGGCCTTTCGCTCCAATGGCCCTAATGGCCTTTTGGCTTTTTGGCTTTTTACCCTTGGGCGTTTTGGCCTTGGCTATTTGGCTAAGACTTCTTTTGGCTCAGGCCGCTGGCCTTAGACCTGGTTCTTCGTCACCATGACCTTGGCCGGCCGGATTAAACGGTCGCCTAAGGCGTAGCCCTTGGCCACTTCCCTAGAGACGGCTAAGTCCGGGAGCTCAGGATCCGGCTCCTGGCCCAGGGCCTCGTGGATATTGGGGTCGAAAGGCTGGCCTCGGCCGGCCTCCACTTCCCTAAACCCCCGCTCGGCGAGGACGTCCATGAAGAGCTTTAAGGTCATCCGGACCCCTTCGGCCAGGTTCTTGGCCGCGGGGATGGACTCGTCCACGTAGTTAAGGGCCAGGTTTAAGTTGTCCAGGACCGGGACTAGGCTTTTTAAAAGGCTCTCGGCGGCGTAGCGGTTGAGCTCTTCCTTTTCCTTACGGGCCCGGCGGAGGACGTTTTCGGTCTCGGCCAGGGCCCGCAAGTAAAGGTCGTGATATTTTCTGGCCTCGGCCTCCCAATCCGGGGGACCTTCGCGGCCCTCTTCCCCGTTAAGGGAACCGACGTTTTGGCCCTGAAAGTCGCCCTCTGGGCCAACCCCCGCGTCGTCGGCGAAATTGTTTTCGGCCCCCGTCTCGGCTCGACCCTCGGCTTGGCTTTCGGCTTGGCCGTTTTTGTGGCCCATGTCCATGCGAGTCTCCAATTTTAAGATTTGCTATTGAACAAGCCGCTGACCACCCGGGCGGCGTAGTCGACCACCGGGACGATCTCGGCGTAGTTAAGCCTTCTAGGCCCGATGACCCCTAGGGCCCCGGCCCGGCGGTCGCCGCTGTAGTACGGGGAAGCCACCAGGGCCAAGGCGTCGGCCTTCTGGCCTGAGGGCCCGAAAACCACCTGGACCCGACCGGCCCCGGTGATCTGGTCCAACAGCTCGACTAGCCGGCGCTTGTTCTCGAAGGCCAAAAACAAAGCCCGCATGGCCTCGGCCTCGGCGAAGTCCGGGTGCTCCAGGAGGCGGCCCCGGCCCTCGTCGTCCAGGTAGATGTCCCGCTCCCCGGCCTCTTCCTTGGAAGAGGCCTCGGCGGCCAGGGCGATGACCCTTTGGAAGAGCCGCTCGAACTCGTGGCGCTCTTGGCCCATGGCCGAGAGCCCCCGATCCCGGATCTCCTCCAAGGTGAAGGGAGGCTTAAACTCCTCCAAAAAGACGTTGGCCTCGTTCAACTGACTTTGGTCGTAATCCTCGGCCGGGCTTAAGAGCCGGTTGTGGATGAGTCCGTTTTCCGTGACCAGGACGGCCAAAACCTCCCGGCGGCCCAGGCGCACGAAATGGAGCCTTCTTAGCCACAGGCTTTCGGCCTCCGGGGCCACGATGAGGCCCATTTGGCTGGTCAGGCTGGACAAGACCTTGGAGCAAAGGCTAAAAATGGGCTCAGCCGAGCCGCCGCCGGCCAGCCGCTCCTGAATAAGGCTCCTAGTCCTTTCGGGCAAGAACACCTTGTCCAAAAGGTCGTCCACGTAGACCCGAAAGCCTTCCTCGGTGGGGGTCCGACCGGCCGAGGCGTGCGGCTGGCGCAAAAGGCCTAAGGCCTCCAGCTCGACCATGACTTTCCGAACCGAGGCCGGCGAGAGGCTCAAGCTCCTTAACCGGGCCAGATTGGCCGAGGCGACCGGCTCGCCGGTGCGAATGTACTCCTCCACCAAGGCGGCCAAAATTTGTCTTTGCCTTTCGGTCTTCGGCTCGATCATGGGTCTTTGGTTAGTCCTTTAAGCCCTTTTCGGCGACCTACCTTTGGGGAAGGCCAGCCACGCGTAAAATTTAAGCATAATATCCATAATGTCAAGAGATCTTCGGAATTTAAGTCAAAATATGGCCGCGGCCCGGGCCGAGAGGCTGGCCAAGGGCCTTAGGACGGCGGAACGGCGAAAGGTCTCATTGGTGAATCCAAGGCCAATTTAATATCCGTCAGACCGTTTTCAAGTTTTTTCTAAGAGTAAAAAAATTATTGACAATAAATTTCGCCTGCGTTATAAATTTTAAGATAAACCCACGTCGTTCGTCCCGATATTATGCGGGCAGTTAATTAATAATAAAATTAAAATTAAGATTAAATTTTATAATAAGTTATATTTATTATTTTTAGATTTTTACCCTCTTTATCTTCTCTAGTTTTAGTCACGAAGACTTTTCAATTTTCTTGCCATATTCTTGGTAACTAGAGCAATTACTTCAATAAATAGTATTAGAGTCCGAAGGCTTTGGGAAAAGCGCGGCGGTTAATCCCGCCAGGCGATTGTTTCTATTTTTCCCTCTATATTTTGCGAGCCGTGAAAAGGGCATTTATCTGGCGGTCGGAAGCCGCTAGCCTCAAATTTTGTTATTAAATAGTAGGCTAAATATTAAATAAAGTCTATTTAGAATTAATAGGTCTAGAAGGCCGTTTTCAAATGATATAAACATTTGAAAACGGCCTTTTTTTACGCCCGGCGTGGGTATCGTCTAGGACGGCGCAATGTCCTCATAGACTTTGCGACTAACGACTAGTCCATGTGGCTGAGTGGCTGATATGGAAAGGCCTTCCCCAGGCGATATCCGCGTCAAGCTTTCCTAAAGGTAGAGCTTGACGTACCTCTTCTTGCCAGTGGAAATTTTC
>JAITIH010000080.1 GCA_031279525.1 Deltaproteobacteria bacterium
CGCCCATGCGGCCGGCCATCGAGCGCTTAGGGGCCCGCTACCTAAGTCGGGACCCGATTTTCGTGGAGCCCCAGAGTCAACGCCTCATGCCCATCCTATACGACGACCCGCGCGAGGTGGGGGCGGACCGGGTGGTGGTCTCCATAGCCGCCTATCGCCGATTTAAGCGCAGCCTCGTCATCGTGGACTTTGGCACGGCCACCACCTTCGACTGCGTCTCCGAGCGGGGCGAGTACCTAGGCGGGGCCATCGCCCCGGGCTTTCGCCTCTCGGCCGAGGCCCTCTTCCAGAAAGCGAGCCGCCTACCCAAGATGGAGCAGTTTTACGCCCCGACCCAGGCCATCTGTCGGGACACGATCGGCAGTCTAAACGCGGGCCTGGTCTTAGGCTACGCGGGCCTAGTCGAGGGGCTGATCGGCCGGATTAAAAAGGAAATGGGCGGCGAGCCTATGGTCGCGGCCACCGGCGGCTTGGCCTCGCTCATCGCCGGGGAGACCTCGTCCATCGCCGTCGTCTTGCCGGATCTGACCATGGAGGGATTAAAAATCCTCTATGACGAAAAAATGTACTGATTTTAGGAAGGCGCCTGGCCTTAAGCCTTAAGGGCTCGGCCGCCTTGGCCGAACTGGCTGGGCCCAGGGCGCCAAGGCCAAGGGCCATCTCTTGGCCTTAAGGGCCGCAAGCCTAAAGAGGGCGAAGGGGTCCCCTTCGCCTTAGCCGAAAATAAGCCGCCATAAGGCTTTTAGGCAATCTTGGAAAAATCTAAAAAGGCGTCTTTCGGCGCTTCTTCTTTTTTCGACTTCATAACTTTATCTTAGGCTATTTAGGCGCCAAACCCTTGTCGTTTAGGGGGCCGCGCTTAGAGCCGCTATTTTTGGCCAAAAGGGGAGGCGGCGCTTTCCCCTAAAGGGCCATGGAGGAGCGACTACATGAAAACCCCGTTGGACTTGGCCGCATTGGAGCTTCTTTTTTCGTCGGCAAGGACTTACAACCATTTCGAGGACAAACCCGTGGACGACGCGACCATCCAAAAGCTCTACGAGCTTTTCAAATGGGGGCCCACGGCCGTCAATTGCCTACCGGGCCGCTTCGTCTTCGTGCGTTCGCCGGAGGCCAAAAAAAGGTTGATTCCTTGCCTTCTGCCCGGGAACGTGGCCAAGGTGGAAAAGGCCCCGGTCACCGTAATCGTGGCCTACGACAGCCTCTTTTACGAGTTTCTGCCGACCCTGTGGACGGCCTACGACGCGAAAACGCCCTATGCGTCCAACCCGCCCTTCGCCGCGGACGCCGCGTTTCGCAACGGGTCGCTTCAAGGGGCTTACCTTATTCTAGCCGCTCGGGCCTTAGGCCTGGACTGCGGGCCCATGAGCGGCTTCGACCAGGCCAAGGTGGACCAAGAGTTCTTCCCCGACGGTCGCTGGAAATCCAATTTCCTCTGTAACTTAGGTTACGGGGCCGAGGGCGGCTTTTATCCCCGGGGGCCGCGGCTGGAGTACAAAGACGCGGTCAAGATAGCTTGACCGCCTCTTAGCCGCTAACGCGCCCGGCGGCTGGGAGGCTTAAGCTGGCGGGCGCATTGCGGTTAGACGCGCCAGGAGATCGAAAGGATGGAGATACGCTTTTTAGGCGCCGAGGAGATAGACAAGATCCTGTCGGCGGGCGAAGTGGGAACTATGGGCACAATAGGCCGCGATGGGCCTTACGTCGTCGCCCTTAATTATCTTTACTTGAATGGCAAGATTTACGTCCATGGCCGGAAAACCGGCCGGAAGATGGACAATCTGGCCTTTGACCCGCGAGTGAGCTTTCTGGTTTACGAGGCTCACGGCTATCTTAGGGGGGACTCCCCCTGCTCTATCTCGGCGGTTTACCAGAGCGTCCTGGTCACCGGTCGAGCCAAAGAAATCGAAGGCGAGGCGGCCTCGGCCGTCTTGTCGCGGATGAGCGAAAAGTTCTCGCCGGATTTAGGCGACTTTTCCATTCCCCCCGACAAGCTGGCGATTACGGCGGTGCTGGAAATCGAGATCGACCTCGTCACCGGCAAATCCTTAAGCGCTTAAACCTTATTGCGCGCGTAAAGGGGAAACTCGCCCTAACGAAGCCAAAAAGCCTATGCGTCGACTGGCGGAAGCCAGAAGCCAAAAGTCAAAAGCCAAAAAGCGTAAAGTTTGGGCGGCGGCTGGAGGGGGCTTAAAGCCCGAGGCGTTTGGGCGGGCGAAGGGCGGGTCCTTATAAGAAGGCGTCAGTGGCCCGAGCGAGAGAGACTCTCGCCCGGGCTTAATCGTCTTAGGCGGCGCTGACTCGCGAGAAATCGGCGGCCAACTCGAAGACTTGGCTGACCCGACCCAACAGGGCGACGCGGGCGTTTTTCAACTCCTGGTTGGGGTCGTCGACTAGGATCTGATCGAAAAAGACGTCCACCGGGCCTTTTAAAGTGGCCACCCGCCCCAAAAGGCCGACGAAATCCCCTTTGGCCGCGAGTTGGCTAGCCTCCTCGGCGATGACCTCGGCGGTTTGGCGGAGATCCCTTTCGGCTGGGTTGGTCAAAAGGGACTCGGGCGGGGCCTCGTCGCGGTAACCAAACTTTTTAATGATGTTGACCACCCGTTTAAAGGTTTGGGCCAGATCCCGAAAGCCCTCGGAGCGCTTTAAGTTCTCCAGGGCCAAGGCCCGGCCGACCGCGGCCGGGGGGTTGTGGCCGTAGAGGCCCAAGACGGCCTCGGCGGCGTCCGCGGCCACTCCTAAGGTCAGAAGGTGGCTTTTTAGCCTGGCCTTAAAAAACTCCAAAGTCTTCTGCCGGGTTTCCTTGGCCGGGGCCTTGGCCAAGGGGCCTAGGCCCGTTAAGGCGCTTTCGACGCGCTCTTCCAAGGACCAGGGCCAGTTCCGGTCTAGCATGATGAGAATGACGCCTAAGGCCTGGCGCCTTAACCCAAAGGGGTCGGCCGCCCCGGTGGGCAAGAGCCCCACGCTAAAGCAGCCCACGATGGTGTCCAACTTGTCGGCCACGCTTAAGATGGCCCCGGCCGCCGACTTGGGCAAGTCGCCGCCGGCCCGGATGGGCAGGTAGTGCTCCAAGATGGCCTTGGCCACCAAGGGGTCCTCGCCGTCGGCTAAGGCGTACTCGGAGCCTATGAAGCCCTGAAGGGTCGGGAACTCTCCGACCACCCCAGTGACGAGATCGCACTTGCAAAGCTCGGCGGCCCGGCTGACGATGGCCTTTTGGTCGGGGTCGGTGAGGGCGGCCAGGCTCTGGGCCAGCTCCTTAAAGCGAAGGACCTTGTCCCAGGAGGTTCCCAAAAGGTGGTGAAAGACCACCCCTTTTAGCTCCTCCATTCGGTCGGCTAACTTGGTTTTCCGGTCTTCTTGGAAATAGAAGCGCGCGTCCTCTAGCCTAGCTCGCAAAACCCGCTCGTGGCCCCGGCGGACCACGTCCATGTCCACGGCCTTGGTGTTGTTGACCGCCACGAAGTACGGGGCCTGGCGGCC
>JAITIH010000084.1 GCA_031279525.1 Deltaproteobacteria bacterium
TCTTCCGATCTTTTTTAGGGCCTTTATGTTGAATATTAATTTATTATATCAATCAAGATTAAGGCTAAGAAGACTCGATTTTCTCTAGGTCCACCCGGCTTTCGAAATAGGCCGTCCCATCGCCCACCGAGGTTAAAACGGCCTGGGTCAGGACGTTGACGTTGCAGCCGTCCATGTCCCAACCGCCCCGGGGAACCACCGCCACGTCGGCCCTAAGCTCTGGGTCTAGGCGGGCCTGGGCTCTAAGGCGGCCTTGGGAGTTGCGAATCCAGACCTCTTCCCCTTCGGCGATATTAAGGCTTTCGGCCACGGCCGAGTTAACCGTGACCGGCAGGATCTTGGGCCTGGGGAACGGGTGGATCTCCGAGCAGAGCCACTCTTTAGGGGAGACGCTCATAAGAGCGAATCGCCGCTCAGGGTCGTAGCTGGCCGGGGGCGTGAACTCGCCAATCAGGTTAAACTTCCCAGTTGGGGTGGGAAAGACCCGGTCCGGGAAGGGGACGTGGGGGACGTCCGGCTGCCAAGCCCCGCCGGCCTTGATTTCCTCTAAGCTAAGCCCCAGCTGGAGGGTGGGGGCTAAGACGATCTTGAGCCACTCCTCTTTTGGCTTGACGTAATCGCTAAAGCCAAAGCGTCGGCCCAGCTCCATGAAAAGGTCGAAATCCGACCGGCTCTCCCCCAAAGGCTCAATGGCCGGATTAACCGGGCAGACGTAGCTGTGGCCGTAGGCGGCCACGACGTCGTCCTCTTCCAAAAAGGTGGTGGCCGGCAAAAATAGGTCGGCCAAAGAGGCCGTGTCGTCCAGAAAGTGCCCGCTCACCGCCATGAAGGGAATCCGCCGCAAGGCGGCCTGGACCCGCCGGGAGTCCGGCAGGGTGGCCGCGGGGTTGCCGGCCGTGAAGAGGGCCGCCTCAATGGGCGGGTCGGCCTTCTCCAGCTCTTCCCCCAATAAGGGCATAAAAAGGCGCCGACGGTTGGGCCTTAGCTCGTCGCCCCAGACCGACCAGTCGTAGGGTTGATACTCCTCAAACCCTTGGCTGACCCCGCCGCCGGGGACGCCGATGGACCCGACCACCGCCCCTAAGGCGTCGATGGACCTAATGGTCACTTGGGACTCGCGCCACCGGTGAAGGCCCCAGCCTAAGACGAAGGAGACGGGCTTATGGGCCATGAGCGTCTGGGCGAGGGCCTTAACTTCCTCTTGGCTTAGGTCGCAGGCCGCCGCCCGGGCGGCCAAATCCTCGCTAAAAACCATCTCCTTATAGGCCGAAAAGCCCTCGCAGCGGTTTTCCAGAAATTCCCGGTCCTCGGCCCCGGCCTCCAAGACTAAGCGGCTTAAGGCCAAGGCCAGCTGGGCGTCCGTCCCGGGCCGGGGGGCTAACCACATGGAGCACAAAGAGACGCTGGCCGTGTGGACGGGATCGATCAGGACGACCGGCCGCCCCTTGCTCTGCAAAGACCTCATGACTGGCAAGAGGTTCAAGCTGGTCACCGAGGGGTTGCGGCCCCAAAGGACCATCATGGAGCTATTCTCGTGGTCGCGGACGTCGTGGGAGATTCGGGCCCCATAGTCGAGATCTTGGGCCCCTTGTCCGGCTCCCCCGCAAATGGTCCCTTTAGTCGTCGTGATCGGCCCCAATAGATTAAAAAAACGTCGGTTGAGCAGCTTTAAGGCCGTCCTAGAGCCAAACCCCTGGTAGTACAAAATAGACTCCGGCTGGGTCTGGGCCAGCCGCCCCAGTTTCTCGACCAAGACGCCCAAGGCCAAATCCCAAGAGACGGGCTCGAAGGCGCCGTTGACCTTTAGCAAAGGCCTTAAGGCCCTGGCCGGATCGTGGACCCTTTTGACGAAGCCCGGACATTTGCGGCAAACCCGACCTCGGTTGGTGGGCGCGTCTGGGTCGCCGTAAAGGGCGATCACCCGTCCGCCTTCGGATTTAGCCAAGAGCGAGCAGGTGTTGGGGCAATCCCTGGTGCAAGCCGTTTTAACCACGGGGCTCAAAATAATCTTCCTCAAACGGCCTCAAAGGCCTTTGATTTCTTTGGCCTTGATCCTTTTTAGGCCTTGGCCTTTTTTGGCCTTGGCTTTTTTGGCCTTGGCTTTTTTGGCCGGCGCGCGGGGCCGGCCGGCGAGACGCTAAGAAAAAGAACGACCAAGCCCTTCCCAAAAAGGGAAAAGCCGCGGAATGGCCCATTCCAAAAAGAAGAAGGCCGTGCCGCGGCCTACGCCAATCGAGGCTCCGGCGACGGAATCAAAGCCGAGCCAAAGACTACCTTGGCCCAAGGCGATAGAAAATAACGCAAATTGTAAGTTTAAGTTGGCAAGGCCCCTAGTTTAAAAAATCGACTGAAACAGGCGACGGCGTTAGGCGGCCGGCGGCGGATCGCTCGCCTTTAGCCTAAGGGCCGCGGGGCATTCCGCGGGCCTTTCCGCTCGCCTTTCCGCGGGCTTTTTCGCTCGCCATAAAACGGTTAACGGCGGACCAAAGCCCCGCCGCTTAAGGGGCTTTTAAGTTCGCCCCAAGTTTAGCCAGCCTCTCGGTCGCTAGAGAAAAACAACTATGCCACTTTGACGGGGATTTGACAACCGTTTAAGGAACGGGCGAGGCCGAGTCGGCCTAACGATTGACGGGCTTAACGAGAAAAAAGGCCAAGGCAAGCTTAGGGGAGCGGTCGAGGCGAGGAAGATAATCCCTTGAATTTATTGTAAATAAAGTTATTTAGCTAATTTGGGCCTCGGCCCCCTAGCGGGAGGGATTCGCCGAAGCGACGGAGCCGGAACAAGCCGAAAGGGGTTTTGATTATTTTATAGATA
>JAITIH010000091.1 GCA_031279525.1 Deltaproteobacteria bacterium
CTCGCGATCGTGAGGCCGAAGAGCCCCGGAAATGGCTTCTTTCAGCTGACCGCCCAGGTTTCTGACCAATTGGCCCATCCGCCCGGTTTTTTCGGCCACTAAACTTTTCCCCCCGCCTGATTAATTTATCGGCAAAACGTTTTCGAACTTTAACGGTTTATCGAAATTTTTTTTGAAAATTTCGATAACGTCGCTATAGGTTTGCCTGGGAGGATAGTTTAGCCAAGGTTAAAGGCGTAAAGTCGCCGCTTTAACCCTCGGTCAACCTACCATTAAAGCAAGATCAAGGCCACGTTTTCCGCTGGCCCTAAAGGCCGACCGCAGACTTCCAGGCTTAATTACAACTATATTATAACCTATTTTTCGGGAAAGGAAATTTTTTCCGCTCCGCTGATCCCCCCTAAAATCCACTTTAGGGCGTCAAGCCCCATTTAAGCCCCCATTCGCCCCCCAAAGCTCCCCTTACGGCTTTAACCTAATTTAGGGCCTGGCCCTCCTTTTTGGCGCGCTTTTTCTTAGACCACCCATTGGTCGAGACCGGGTCTTTGTCCCTGGCTTTAGACGTCTGGGCCGGTTTTCCGGGCCGGGCTAGTTTTTCCCTTGGAAAGCCAGGCCCTTGGCCCTTTTGGCCGGCGCCGAGGCCGAGGCCAGGCTTAGCTTACTGGCTAGGCTTAAGGGCTTGGCTCAATGGCTTGGCTAATTTTTTATAAAAATCAGACCATTACCCCTACCTTAGACCGCGGCCCGAGCCCTTTTAGGCTAAGGGCCCGGGCCCTTTTAGGCTAAGGGCTCGGACCCTTTTAGGCTAAGGGCTCGGGCCCATTTGGGCTAAGGGCTCGGGCCAGGCCAGCCTTTTAGCGGCCGCCTCGGCCCTTTGGGCCAGGCTCGCTTAGCCATAAGACGGCGATTAGTCCCTTTACCCGTAACTATATAAATAGCCCTTAAGGGCCAGGGCGGCTTAAGGACGGGCTTTAATTTATGGCGTCGTTATTGAAAAGCATTTTATTAGGGATTTTTTTGCCCACGGCCCCTATTGGCCAGGGCCCCGTTGGAAAGGCCCCCCCCTGGCCAGGGCTTGGTGGAAAGGGTCGGCTCTCTGGCGGCGAACCGCGAGAATAGGAGTCGTTTGGGGGAGGTAGCCAAGGCGACGGGGCCTTTAAGGGTTCTTGTCGCGGCCCTTTAGGGCTTTTTGGAGGGTGGAGGAGCTTTGTGGGCCTTTTTAATCGCGCGATCATTGAAGTCCAATGGCCGTTTTGGCTCCAAAACCTCTCAAGGTTTCCCAAAATTTCTGGCACACCATTTGCTTAAACCCTAATTTAACGTTATCGCCCGGGAACCGTAAAAGCGGCCCCCGCGAAGGCCTTAGCCCCATAATCAACATCTTGAGGTAACAACATGTCCGATCCCAAGGTCAGCGTAATTATATCGACCTACAACCGGCCCCAGTACCTCCACGAGTCCATTCAGTCCATCCTAAACCAGACCATGAGCGACTGGGAGCTCATCATCCTCAACGATGGCGGGGTCGACGTGCGCTCGGTGGTGGAAAAATTTGCCGACCCCCGGATCGTCTACGTCCACGACAAGGTCAACCGCGGGGCGGCCGTTCGCCGGAATCAGGGCATTGAGCTGGCCAGAGGCGAGTACGTCTGCTACCTCGACGACGACGACACCTTCTACCCCAACCACTTCGAGCTGCTCTCCAAGGCCTTGGACGACAACCCCGAGGCGGGCCTAGCCTACTCGGACCTCTACGCCGCCTCTTCGGTCTCCGACAACAAGACCGGCCGGCGCCACATCCTCGACAAACAGATGATGGTTTCCCGGGACTTTAACCGGGAATTCATGTTTCATTACAATCACGTCCTTCACGTCAGCCTCATGCACCGGCGCTCGGCGGCCTTAAGGGTGGGCGGCTTCGCCAACGACGTCAAGGTCCTCATCGAGTGGAGCCTGACCAGGCGGTTGGCCTTCATCTACGACTTCGTCCACGTGGAGGTTCCCACCGGCGAGTACCACCTGGCCATCTTCAAGTCCGACCGCATCTCGGTCCGGGAGCGCCGCAACCAGGCCTCCTATCAGCACAACTTAAGGAAGATCCGCTGCAACCTGCCCCCGGAGCCCTGGCCCAAAGTCGAGCGGATCGATCTTCTTTACCTGGTCGACCGCTGGGGCCCCAAGCTTAACCAGCACTTAAGGGAGATCATCGACAACTTCGACCACCCCATGCGGATTAAGCTGATCGCCAACGGCTCCGGCTTAAGCGAGGAACAGGCCTGGGCCAGCCTTAAGGAGCTGGCCGAGCTGAAAAACATCGAGATCATTAGGATCCCCCAGAAGATCAACCCTATCATCGCCTTTAGGCGGGCCGCTCGCCAGTCGACGGCCAAATTTCTCTTCCTGGTCACCCCGGCCCTCCAGGCGGTCAAGGCCCCCCGCCGGCTATTCGCCAGCATGGATCTCTTTAAGGAAAAGCCGGACCTCTTGTCCCTTCGCTGGGGCGTGGAGGGCGAGGAAAAGGAAAAGACCCAATTCGAGTGCCTCATTTACCGGGACTACTTTTTGACTCACACCAAACCCGGCGGGCGCCGAGTGGTCTCCATCCCTGGGGTCACCGTGGCCCCGCCCAAGGGCTTTAAGTTCGACATCATGTACGGGGAATACCAAAAGCTGATCAAGAACAAGGAGTTCGCCAAGGCCGCCACCCTTTTGGACTCCATCCTGGCCGAGAAGAAGGGGTTTCCCCACATCCAGTACCTCATCAACGACCTGGAGACCGTCTGCCTCCAGAACAAAAACTACGACCAGCTGGAGAACGAGGCCAAAGCCCTCATCGAGCGGGGCTACAAGCCGGACAACTACATGCGCCTGGCCCGCCTCTACCGGGTTCAGGGCCGCTGGAACGAGGTCTTAGAGGCGGGACTCAAGTCCATGGAGAGCCTAAGCCTTAAGTTCGAAGACTTCGAGGCCGACTGCTTCCC
>JAITIH010000096.1 GCA_031279525.1 Deltaproteobacteria bacterium
TTGGCCAAAAGCCTTTTGGCCCACTCCCAAGTCAGGCCGCATAATGAGCCCATGGGCCTTGGGGGGCTTTTTACGAGCCTTCCTAAAATAAGAAATACCTCTGGGCCAGCGGCAGTGTCGCGGCCGCCTCGCAAGTCAATAGCTCCCCGTCGGCCCGGACCTCGTATGTTTGAGGGTCCACTTCCAGGTTGGGGGTGGCGTCGTTTAAGACCATGTCTTTTTTGCCTAAGCCGCGAACGTTGGTCGCCGGGGCCAGCTCCCGAATTAGGCCCTTTTCCTTTAAGCGGGCCCCTAAGCCGGCGGCCAAGGCCGCCGGGGTCACGAAGGTCCTGGCCAGGCCAGGGGCGGCCGGGCCCTGGGCCCCAAACATGGGCCGATACCAAGACGGCTGGGGCGTGGGAATGGAGGCGTTGACGTCGCCCATGGGGGCGGCCACGATGGCCCCGGCCTTTAGGATCAAATGGGGTTTAACCCCAAAGAAGGCCGGCTTCCAGAGAACGAGGTCAGCCAGCTTCCCCGGGGCCAAGGAGCCAATCTCGGAGTCTAGGCCGTGGGCGATGGCCGGGTTTAAGGTGTACTTAGCCAAATACCTTTTAATCCGAAAATTGTCGTGGCCAAGGCCTCGGTCCTCGGGCAGGGCCCCCCTTTGAGCCTTCATTTTGTGGGCCGTCTGCCAGGTCCTAACGATGACCTCCCCGACCCGGCCCATGGCCTGGGAGTCGGAGGAGATCATGGAAATGGCCCCTAGGTCGTGGAGGACGTCCTCGGCGGCGATGGTCTCCCGCCGGATGCGCGAGTCGGCGAAGGCCAGGTCCTCGGGGATGGAGGGGTTTAAGTGGTGGCAGACCAAGAGCATGTCCAGGTGCTCGGCGACGGTGTTGACGGTGAGCGGCCTGGTCGGGTTGGTCGAGGAAGGCAGGACGTTGGGCGACGCGCAAGCCTTAATGATGTCCGGGGCGTGGCCGCCGCCGGCCCCTTCGGTATGGTAAGCGTGGATGGAGCGGCCCTTAAAGGCCTTAATCGTCTCCTCGACGAAGCCGCTCTCGTTTAAGGTGTCGGTGTGGATGGCCACCTGGGCCCCGAACTCCTCGGCCGCGGCAAGGCAGGCGTCAATGGCCGCCGGGGTCGTCCCCCAGTCCTCGTGGAGCTTTAGGCCGACCGCCCCGGCCAAGAGCTGCTCGCGCAAGGCCGGCAAGGTCGAGGCGTTCCCTTTCCCCAAAAAGCCAAAGTTCATGGGCCAAATGTCGGTGGCCAAGATCATGGAGGCCAAATGCCAGGCCCCGGGCGTGCAGGTGGTGGCGCAGGTGCCCGTGGCCGGCCCAGTCCCGCCGCCAATCATGGTGGTCACCCCGCTGGTTAAGGCCTCCCAGATCTGCTGCGGGGCTATGAAATGAATGTGGGCGTCCACCCCGCCGGCGGTCAGGATGGTTCCTTCGCCGGCGATGATCTCCGTCCCCGGGCCTATGACCACGTCGACCCCTGGCTGGACCTCGGGGTTGCCGGCTTTGCCTATCTTATAGATCCGCCCGTCTTTGAGGCCCACGTCGGCTTTGACCACCCCAAACGGGTCTAGGGTTAAGGCGTTGGTTATGACCGTGTCCACCGACTCGGCCCGCTGGGCCTGGCTCTGGCCCATGCCGTCGCGAATGACTTTGCCCCCGCCGAAGGAGACCTCCTCCCCATAAACGGTCAGGTCCTTTTCCACTTCCAAGATTAGATCGGTGTCGGCCAGGCGCACCCGGTCCCCGGTCGTGGGCCCAAAAATCTCGGCGTATCGGCCGCGCTCCACCTCAAACATGAGGGCCCTCCCCTAAGGGGCCCATGACGGCCCCCCGAAAGCCGTAAACCTCCCTCTGGCCGCCAAAGTCCACCAGCCTAACGGCCCGGGACTGGCCCGGCTCGAAGCGAACCGAGGTCCCGGGCAAGACGTCGAGCCGCCGACCGTAGGCCAAGGCCCGGTCGAACTCCAACAAGGGGTTGACCTCGTAAAAATGGTAGTGGGACCCCACCTGCACCGGGCGGTCGCCGGCGTTTTTAACCGCGACCTCCACGGTGGGGCGGCCTTGGTTCATGACTATGGCTCCTTTGGCCGTTATCGTTTCTCCCGGTATCATGGGTCGCTCCTTTTAGCGGATGGGGTTATGGACGGTCACGAGCTTGGTGCCGTCCGGGAAAGTGGCCTCCACTTGCACCTCGGCGATCATTTCCGGGACCCCTTCCATAACGTCCTCGCGGGTCAAAAGCTCCCGACCCGAGCCCATGAGCTCGGCCACCGAGCGGCCTTCCCGGGCCCCTTCCAAAAGGGCCAGACTGATATAGGCCACGGCCTCGGGATAGTTAAGCTTTAGTCCTTTGCTTTTCCGGCGCTCGGCCAAAAGGCCGGCCGTGAATAGCAGCAATTTGTCCCGCTCCCTGGGCGTCAAATCCATGGCAACTCCTTATTGCCGCCGGCGGCCCCTTTTAGGTCAGCCAGAGCCGGGGGCGATAGTCGGCCTCGCCCCAAGCCTTTCTGACCGACCGCCGGACTTT